>NZ_JBEYVC010000041.1:55180-68490 GCF_040643855.1 Streptomyces sp. NPDC047072
TCGGCCTCGGGCCCCCGGTCGGCCCTGGATCCCCGGTCGGCCTCGGGCCCCCGGTCGGCCCTGGATCCCCGGTCGGCCTCGGGCCCCCGGTCGGCCTCGGATCCCCGGTCCACCCCGAACCCCCGGTCCACCCCGGCCCCCCGGTCGCCCCCCGCTTCCACCGAGGATCCCGGACGCCTCTGCTCCGGCACTCGCGGTACCTCGTCCATCGCCGTCCCCCTAGGGCACCCTTCCACAACCCCGCCAGTCTGCCTTGTCCGTGCCGGGTGCGTCAGCTGTGGAGGGGCTGATCACAGGTGGACGCGCGGTATATCACAAGGCCCTCACGCGCTCTTCGCACACTTCCGCGCCGGAGCGCCAGCGATCGCGCACCGTCCGTGTAGCTGACGGGTCGTCAGATCGGCGCTACCGTGAGCGCCATGGAGACCACCGCGGCACTTCCCAAGATCATCTCCGTCGACGACCACACGGTCGAGCCCGCCGATGTCTGGCAGAACCGGCTCCCGAAGAAGTACCTCGACACCGGACCCCGCATAGTCCGCGCGCCACTGAAGGAGATCAGCTTCCTCGGCGGCAACTTCCGCCCGGTCATGGGCGCCCCCGGCGACGACGGCCCGCTCGGCGACTGGTGGCTGTACGAGGGGCTCCAGCGCCCGCTCACCCGCCTGGACACCGCCGTCGGCTACTCCCGCGACGAGATCAGGCTGGAGGTCATCACCTACGAGCAGATGCGCCCCGGCTCCTACGACGTCCCGCAGCGCCTGGAGGACATGGACGTCAACCACGTCCAGTCAGCCGTCTGCTTCCCCACCTTCCCGCGCTTCTGCGGCCAGACCTTCACCGAGGCGAAGGACCACGAACTCGGCCTGCTGTGCGTGAAGGCGTACAACGACTGGATGGTGGAGGAGTGGTGCGGCCCGCAGGCGCGGGGGCGGCTCATCCCCCTCACCCTGATCCCGCTGTGGGACGCCGAGTTGGCGGCGGAAGAGGTACGGCGGAACGCCGCCCGCGGCGTCCGCGCCGTCGCCTTCTCCGAGATCCCCCCGCACCTGGGCCTGCCCTCCGTGCACTCCGCGGACTGGGACCCCTTCCTCGCCGCCTGCGACGAGACCGGCACGGTCATCGCGATGCACATCGGCTCCAGCAGCCGTATGCCCTCCACCTCCAAGGACGCGCCGCCCGCGGTCGGTTCGACCATCACCTTCGCCAACTGCTGCTTCTCGATGGTCGACTGGCTGATGAGCGGCAAGTTCGAGCAGTTCCCGAACCTCAAGGTGATGTACGCCGAGGGCCAGATCGGCTGGATCCCCTACATCCTGGAGCGCGCCGACGTGGTCTGGGAGGAGAACCGCGGCTGGGGCGGCGTCGCCGACAAGGTCCACCGGCCGCCGTCCGAGATCTTCACCGAGCACGTCTACGGCTGCTTCTTCGACGACGCGTTCGGGCTGCGGAACCTCGACGCGATCGGCGTCGGGAACGTCCTGTACGAGACCGACTACCCCCACTCCGACTCCACTTGGCCCAAGTCCCGCGAGGTCGGCGAGGCGCAGATGGGTCACCTGGCGCCGGACGTCGTGGAGCGGATCGTGCGCGGCAACGCGATCGAGCTGCTGGGCCTCACCCCTGAGGGGCTCTGGTCCCCCTGACCGTCGGCGAACTCGGGGGCAGCTTCCCCGGCTTCGCCCCGTCGATCGCCGTCACCAGCGGCCCCGCCGAGGCGACCAGCACCGCCCGCCCCGCGACCCGGACGCGGTCCACGACGTCCCACTCGTCGCCGGAGTTCTCCGCGGCCATCCGGGCCGTGGTCCACAGCACCTTGCCGGTGTTCCGGTCCACGGCCAGGACGCGGCCGCTGGAGGTGGCGTAGAGCACCACCCGGCCCGTGAGCACCGGCATGGACAGGCCGTCCTGCTGGAGCTGTGTCGTCCACAGGCGCCTGCCGTCGCTGATCCGGTACGCCGAGGCCTCGCCGTTGTCCCGGACCGTGAAGGCGGTGCCGTCGGCGACGGCGACCTTGGAGGTGTCCGGCTCGTTCAGCGCGAACCCCTTCAGCCGCTTGCCCGAACCGTCCAGGGCGAAGATGTGGTTGGCGCGGTTCTCCACGGAGTCACTGGTCTGCCGGACCACCACCGCCGAACCGCTCACGCCCACCGGGTCCACGAAGGTCCGCGGACCGGACTTGTACGTCCACTGGGTCGCACCGGAGGCGGAGAGCGCGTAGAACGCGGGCTCCTGCGTGCCCGAGCCGCACTCGGCGAACAGCCGCCCGCCGGACGCGACCGCCGTGCAGTCGCCCCCGTCGTCCTGGTAGCCGGTGTGGAAGGTCCACCGCTCCTCGCCGGTGCGGATGTCCAGCGCGTGCAGCCCCCGCGCCTGCTGGAAGTCGGTGACCAGCAGGTCGTCGGTGACCGCGGACTGCCCGGCGTAGCCCTTCACGGTCCACAGCACCTTGCCGGTGGCCGGTGAGACGCCCGTGACGTGTCCGTCGCCGGGGTGGTTCGCCACGTCCTCCCGCTGCTCGACGACCGTGCCGCCGCCCACGCCCACCAGGTTGTACGTCTTGCTCTGCTGGGCGTCCCCGTGGAACCAGGCCACGGAGCCGTCCGCGACCCCGATCCGGGCGACGGACCCGTCGGACTCGCAGAACAGGGAGGCGCCCGAGAGCCGGCAGGTCGGCGGGCCCCCGGTCTGGTTCCACTCGGCCGGGACGACGCCCGCCTTCCACGGCCCCTTCCAGCCCGCGGGGAGCGCGCCGCTCACCCGGGCCGGCGTCGCCGCCACCGGCGACTTCCCGGAGCCGGCCGCCTCGACCCCGTCGTCCAGGGCCGCCCACGTACCGCCGCCGACCAGCAGGGCGAGGGCGGTGCCGAGCGCGATCCGGGTCGTCGTACGACGTCTGCCGGACCGGGAGGAGGAGGCGCTGGTGGGGGTGTCCGCGCGGCCTCCGGGGCCGCGGGTCACCGGCTCGGGGGCGCCTCCCGCGGCCCGCGCGACCGGCGTCCCGTCGTCGTCCGGCAGGGTCCACAGGGTCTTCAGCAGGACCTCCGCGCGGGGCCGCGCCTCTGGGTCCTTCTCCAGGCAGGGGGCCAGCGTCCTGCGCAGCGCGTCGGGCACGTCCGTCAGGTCCGGCGGCTCGTGGACCACCTGGAAGGCCGTCATGAACGGGGTGTCCCGGGTGAAGGGCTCGCCGCCGGTCGCCGCGAACACCAGCACCGACGCCAGTGAGAAGATGTCCGAGGCCGGACCGACGTCCCGGGGTGCGCTGAACTGCTCGGGAGACATGAAGGGTGGGGTGCCCATCACCCGGCCGGTCGTGGTGAGGGCCTGGTCGTCCGAGTCGCGGGAGATCCCGAAGTCGATCACGCGGGGACCGTCGTCGGAGAGCACGATGTTGGACGGCTTGAGGTCCCGGTGGACCACCCCGGCCCGGTGGATGTCCCGCAGCGCCTCGCAGAGGCCGACCGCCAGCTGCCGCAACTCCGCGCCGCGCAACGGCCCTTGCCGCCGCACCCGCTCGCTGAGCGTGTCCCCGGCCACGAACGCGGTCGCCATCCAGGGGCGCGGCGCCTCCGGGTCCGCGTCCACGACGGCCGCCGTGAACACCCCGCTGACCCGGCGCGCGGCCTCGACCTCCCGCCGGAACCGCACCCGGAACTCGTGGTCCGCCGCGAACTGCTGGTGCACCACCTTCAGGGCGACCCGCCGCCCGGACGCCGACCGCGCCTCGTAGACGACGCCCATCCCGCCGCTGCCCAGCCGGGAGGTCAGCACGTAGTCGCCGACGACGCGCGGGTCTTCGTCGGTCAGCGTCACAACTCCTCCTGAGGGCCGGGGCGATCGCTCGAAAGGTTATTACGACGCCCGGACGGCCCGGAGGCGGACGTGAGTCTTGTCTCCGGAGCCGGGCGCCCGCACTATATGACGGTCCGTCAGATCGAGGGGGTCTTCGTGGAGTACGGCATCCAGCTCCCCGTCCAGTCCCAGAGCACGCTCTACGCCGAGCCCTGGGAGGCCGCCGCGGGGCCGCCCGAGCTGGTGGAGATCGCGCGGGCCGCCGACCGCGCCGGGTTCGCCTACGTCGCCTGCTGCGACCACGTGGCGATCCCGCGCCGCCTCGCGGCCGCGATGGGCACCGTCTGGTACGACCCGGTCGCCACCCTCGCCTTCCTGGCCGGGGTGACCGAGCGGGCGCGGCTGCTCAGCCATGTCGCCGTGGTGGGGCTACGGCATCCCCTGGCGACCGCGAAGCAGTACGCCACCCTCGACCGGCTGAGCGGCGGGCGGCTGATCCTCGGGGTCGGCGCCGGGCACGTGGCCGAGGAGTTCGAGGCGCTCGGCGTCGACTTCGAGCGGCGCGGGAGCGTGCTGGACGAGTCGATGGACGCGCTCCGTGCGGCGCTCGGCCCGGAGGAGTTCCCCGAACACCACGGCAGGCTCTACGCGTTCGAGGGGCTCGGCCAGCAGCCGCGCCCCGCCCAGCCTCAAGTCCCCGTGTGGGTCGGCGGGTCCTCGCCCGCCGCCGTCCGCCGGGCCGCGCTCAAGGGCGACGGCTGGCTGCCCCAGGGCGATCCGCGCGACCGGCTGCCCGCACAGATCGCACGGATCCGGCGGCTGCGCCAAGAGGCCCGCATCGACGGGCCGTTCACCGTCGGGGCCATCGCCGAGCCGCTGTATGTCGGTGAGCCCGGGTGGGAGGTCGGCCGCCGCACGCTCACCGGGCGGCCCGAGGAACTCGCCGAGTCCCTGAGGGCGTACGGCGCGATGGGCGTCGACCAGCTCCAGGTGCGGTTTCGAAGCCGGGACGCCGGCGAACTCCTGGACCAGATAAGGGTGTTCGGCGCCGAGGTGGGGCCGCTCCTGAAAGCCTGAACTGTCGTTGAAAGCTTGAACAAGTCCCCGCCGGGCCGCGTATGTACGGACGTACGGACGTGACGGCTCCGGCGGAAGGACCGTAAGTGCGCACCTCCGGCAACTCCCCCCACAGCTCCCCGCCCCGCCTCTCCGTGGCCCTGGCCTGCGCGGACGGAGACTGGCCGCACGCGGACTGGCCGGCCCCGGACGATCCGTACGTCGGCCGGATCGTCCGGCTGGCACGGCCCTTCCGGGTCCCCGACGGCATCGACGTCGTCGTCCTGCGCTGCGACGAACCCCTGGAGGCGCTGGGGGAGTTGGCGGGCTCCGGCGCTCCCGTCATCGTGGTCAGCGGCCACCACGACACGGAGACCGTCGTCGAGGTGTTCCGGCGCGGGGCGGGCTACCTCGTGGAGGGCGACCACTGCACCTGCATGCTCTCCTCGGCCGTCGTCGGCGCCACCGTCGGCCACACCTACCTCTCGCCGTCCGCCTGCGCCGCCCTGCGCGAGGGCGCCCGGCACACCCCCGCGGCGGGAGCGGCGATCGAACGGCTGCGGGCGCTGCTGTCACCGCGCGAGCGCGAGGTCATGGAGCTGCTGTCGACCGGTCTCGGCGCCCAGGAGATCGGGCTGCGGCTGCGGCTCAGCGAGAAGACCGTCCGCAACAACCTCAGCAACATCTACGCCAAGCTCGACGCGCGCGGCAGCACGGACGCGGTCCTGCGCTGGCTGGGAGCCACGCCCGTGCCCGCGCCCGTGCTTCGCACCTGAGAACCGGCTAAGGCGCCGGAACCTCCGACAGCGGGATTTCCACGTCCGTCACGTTCCCCCCGCCCTCACCGAAACCGGGTTCCGAGCGGAGCGCCCGTGTGGAGTTCACCAGACCGGAGGCTTCGGGCGTTCCGCACTTCACATTGCGCAGCCACAACCGCCCGTCCGGAGTTCCGTTGTTCAGGATCTGCGGATAGAAGACGTGAATCGTCGCGGCCCCCTCGCTCGGCGAGAAGAACACGGTCTGCCCGTCCTGCGGTTCCTTGTACGTGGCCTTGATGAAACCGCTCACGTCGGTGCGCTTGTGCGACCACATGAAGAAGCCGATGCTGTCCGCCTGCACGGTGTCCGTCCGGTCGAAGGCGAGCGTGGTCTTGGTGTCGTCCCGGGTGATGTTGACTTCCTTGGTCTGGAACTTCGCGCCGATCTCGAAGAAGGAATTGCCCAGCTTGATACCGCTGTCGGCGATGAAACCCTCCTCCAGCTGAATGGTCCGGGTCACCGAGGCGCTCACACTGAACGTCTTCGTGGTGGTCGAGGCGTTTGAGCAGTTGTCCGAGACGGGGGAGACCCGCTCGTTGGGGCCGAGGCTGTTCTGCTTGAACTGGACGTCCACGAACTCGCAGTTCGCGAGTTTCTCGGAGTCGGCGCGGCAGTCGGCCGTGACCTCCGAGGGGGTGGCGGCACCGGCCGGGTTCAGCAGGGTGGCACCGGCGGCGACGGCGACCGCGGGCGCGGCGACCATGAGCGCCAGACGCTTCCTGCGGCTGCGTCGGCCGTGACTTCTGGACATGAGGGTTTCTCCTGGTGAGAGGGGGTGGCGGGTCAGCAGTCCTCAAGGACGGTCTTCGCGGTGCCGTCCACCACTCCGGGCGCGCCCGCGGCGCCCGGCAGCATGCTGGGCCCCTCGACGACGTCCTGGAGGACGAAGTTCTGCTCGGGGGTGGGGTTGTTGGCGAAGTCGCCGGGGAAGGCGTCGATGCGCACCCGCCATTCACCGGTCATGCGTTGCATCTTCGGCGTGAACTGGATGTGGGCGACCTTTCCGACCGGCACCTCCACGGTGTCCTTGCTGCCGGCCTTCGCGGTGTTGGTCGTCATGTCGAGCGAGCTCCTGTGGACCGACCAGGTGCCGCTCAGCACACCGAAAAGGCCGCCCGAACCGCCCTGCACGGTGGCGATCTGCTTGCCCTTCCCCTGGGCCACCTCGGACTCCCAGCTGATGGAGACCTTGGCCGGATCGGTGGCGTTCGGCTCGCAGTTGGGGAAGTCGATGGACGCCTTCTCGGTGGGGCCGTCGAAGGTCTCGAACTTCGTCTCCACGAAATCGCAGTTGTCGGAGCCGAAACTCGGCCCGGCGATGGGGTGGCCGCCGAAGTCCTCGATGGACTGCTGTTTCCCGCTCAGCACCTCGGCCCTTTTGCACAGGTCCATGATCTGGGCCGGGGTCTTCTCCTCGGCCGCGTTCGCCGACGGCAGCAGGACGGTGACGACGGCACCGCCGGTGGCCAGGGCCGCGCCGATCGCCACGTACCGGACCTTCTTGTTCCTGAGTCTCCTCCTGGCCACGCCAGTCTCCGTTCTTGGGGGTGGCTTTGCCTTTCCGTGACGGATTATTGGCGGACCGCACAGGGCGTGCACAGAGGCAAATGTCCCTACTCGTAGGTCACTTGCCATCTGACGTTCCGTCAGATCCGGCGCTACGATGCGAACTCCACCGATGCGAAGGGGTTCGCCATGGGCAAGCTCGACGGACGCGTCGTCCTCGTCACCGGCGCGGCGCGCGGGCAGGGGGAGCAGGAGGCCCGGCTGTTTTGCGCGGAGGGCGCCGAGGTGGTCGTGGCGGATGTGCTGGACGAGCAGGGGGAGGCGCTCGCCGAGGAGATCGGCGCCGGCTACGTCCACCTCGACGTGAGCCGGGAGGACGAGTGGCGGTCCGCCGTCCGGGCTGTCGTCGAGGCGCACGGCCGGATCGACGGGCTGGTCAACAACGCCGGGATCCTGCGCTTCAACGCCCTGCTTGACACCCCGCTCGACGAGTTCATACGGATCGTCGAGGTCAACCAGGTCGGCTGCTTCCTCGGCATCAAGTCGGTCGCGCCCCGGATGTCCGACGGCGGCACGATCGTCAACACCGCCTCCTACACGGGCGTCACCGGTATGGCGGCGGTCGGCGCCTACGCGGCCAGCAAGCACGCGATCCTCGGGCTGACCCGGGTCGCCGCGCTGGAACTGGCCCCGCGCGCCATCCGCGTCAACGCCATGTGCCCGGGCGCGATCGACACGGCGATGTCCAACCCGGCGGCCCTGGACCCCTCGATGGACGGCGAGGAGGCCGCGCGGGGGCTCGACCGCTTCTACCGCAAGCTCGTGCCGCTCGGGCGGATCGGGCGGCCGGAGGAGGTGGCCCGGCTCGCGCTCTTCCTCAGCTGCGAGGACTCCTCCTACATCACCGGGCAGCCGTTCGTGATCGACGGCGGCTGGCTGGCCGGGGTCTCGCTCGGCTGACGGGCCGTCATGTCTTGACCATCCACGCGCCCGGTGCCACAGTCGGCGGCAGATCGCGAATCTGACGGAGCGTCAGAAACAACTGGGGACGGTGAACCTCCTTGGAATTCGGGCTCTTTGTACAGGGATACGTGGGCAAGCGGGCCGAGACCGATCCGCTCGCCGAGCACAAGGCGCTGATGGAGGAGACCGAGTACGTCATCCAGGCGGACCGGTCCGGCTTCAAGTACGCCTGGGCGTCCGAGCACCACTTCCTGGAGGAGTACTCCCACCTCTCCGCGAACGACGTGTTCCTCGGGTATCTCGCCCACGCCACCGAGCGGATCCATCTCGGCTCGGGCATCTTCAACCCGCTCGCGCAGGTCAACCACCCGGTGAAGGTCGCCGAGAAGGTCGCCATGCTCGACCATCTCTCCCAGAACCGCTTCGAGTTCGGCAGCGGCCGTGGTGCCGGTTCGCACGAGATCCTCGGGTTCATCCCCGGGGTGACCGACATGAACTACACCAAGGAGATCTGGGAGGAGACCATCGCGGAGTTCCCCAAGATGTGGCTCCAGGACGAGTACCCGGGCTTCCAGGGCAAGCACTGGTCGCTGCCGCCGCGCAAGATCCTGCCCAAGCCGTACGGGAAGGCCCACCCGGCGATGTGGTACGCGGCCGGCTCGCCGCCGTCGTACGCGATGGCCGCGAAGAAGGGGCTCGGGGTCCTGGGCTTCAGCGTGCAGAAGGTCTCCGACATGGAGTGGGTCCTGGAGCAGTACAAGACGGCTGTGGTCGATGCCGAGCCGATCGGGGCCTTCGTCAACGACAACGTGATGGTGACGACGACGGCGATCTGCGCGCCGACGCACGCGGAGGCGATCGAGATCGCGGTGAACGGCGGGCTGCACTACCTGCCCTCGCTGGTCTTCCGCTACCACGACACCTTCCCGCGGCCCGAGGGCTTCCCGGTGTGGCCGGAGACGCTGCCCGAGTACACCGCCGAGTTCGTCGAGGTCCTCATCGAGGAGGAGCTGCTGATCTGCGGCGACCCCGACGAGGTGGTCCGGCAGTGCAAGCGGTGGGAGCAGGCGGGCGCCGACCAGTTGAGCTTCGGACTGCCGGTCGGGGTGCCGAAGGAGGAGACCCTCCAGACGATCCGGCTGATCGGGGAGCACGTCATCCCCAAGATCGACACGGATCCGGTCCACCGCACCACGAGGTTCCGCGAGTCCGCGTAAAGGGGGTTCGGTTCCATGCTCGACCACCTCATCAAGGGAGCGACCGTCGTCGACGGCACGGGCACCCCCGCCCGCACCGCCGACGTCGGCATCCGGGACGGCCGGATCGCCGCCGTCGGGGACGTCACCGAGGACGCCCGCACCACCGAGGACGCCGGCGGGCTCGTGCTCGCGCCCGGGTTCGTCGATCCGCATACGCACTACGACGCCCAGCTGTTCTGGGATCCGTACGCGACGCCCTCGCTCAACCACGGGGTCACCACCGTCGCCGCCGGGAACTGCGGGTTCACGCTCGCGCCCCTGAACCCCGCCCGTCCCGACGACGCCGACTACACGCGCCGCATGATGTCCAAGGTCGAGGGGATGTCGTTGGTCGCGCTCGAAGAGGGGGCGCCCTGGAGTTGGAGTTCGTTCGGGGAGTACCTGGACGCCCTTGAGGGGCGGATCGCGGTCAACGCGGGCTTCATGGTGGGGCATTGCGCGCTGCGGCGGTACGTCATGGGACCGGACGCCGTCGGCGGGCAGCCCTCCGACGAGCAACTCGCCCAGATGCTACGGCTGTTCCACGAGGCCATGGACGCCGGTGCCTGGGGGTTCTCCACCACCCAGTCCTCCACGCACTCCGACGGCGACGGCAAGCCCGTCGCCTCCCGGCACGCGCTGCCCGCCGAACTGCTCGCGCTCTCCCGGGCCGTGGGGGAGCACGAGGGGACGCAGATCGAGGCGATCGTCGCCGGGTGTCTCGACCAGTTCAGCGACGCGGAGATCGAGCTGTTCGCCGAGATGAGCGCGGCGGCGGGCCGGCCGCTCAACTGGAACGTGCTGACCATCGACTCGGCCGTCCCCGAGCGCGTGCCCCGCCAACTCCTCGCCAGTGAACGGGCCCGCAAGGCCGGCGGCCGGGTCGTCGCGCTGACCATGCCGATCCTCACGCCGATGAACATGTCGCTCGGCACCTTCTGCGCGCTGAACCTGATCCCCGGCTGGGGCCCGGTCCTCGGCCTCCCCGTCCCCGAACGGATCGAGAGACTGCTCGAACCCGCCGTACAGAACGAGCTGTTGCGGCACTCGCAGGCCAAGGAGGCTGGGGTCTTCCGGCGGCTGACCAACTTCGGGCGGTACGTCATCGGGGACACGTACAGCGAGGCGAACCGCGGGCTGACCGGGCGGGTCGTGGAGGACATCGCGGCCGAGCGGGGGCAGTCGCCGTTCGCGACGCTCGTGGAGATCTGTGTGGCCGACGAGTTGCGGACCGTGCTGTGGCCGATGCCGACCGACAACGACCCGGCGTCCTGGGCGATGCGGGCCGAGGCGTGGCAGCACGAGGACGTCCTGCTCGGCGGCTCCGACGCCGGGGCGCATCTGGACCGGATGTGCGGGGCGCCGTACACGACCCGGTTCATCGGGGACTGTCTGCGCGGGCGGAAACTGACCTCGCTGGAACACGCCGTGAAGATGCTCACCGACGACCCCGCCCGGCTCTTCGGACTGCGTGAACGCGGCCGGATCCAGGAGGGTTTCCATGCGGACCTCGTCCTCTTCGACCCGGAGCGGATCGACGCGGGCAAGGCCACCCTGGTGCACGACCTGCCGGGTGACAGTCCGCGGCTGGACTCCCGGGCGATCGGGATACGGGCCGTGTGGGTCAACGGCGTCGAGGCGATCCGCGACGACGCGGTGAGCGGGGCCGTCGCGGGCCGGGTGCTGCGCTCCGGGCGGGACACCCGGACGGTGAGCACGAGGTGAACTCCCCAGAAGAACAACGGCTGTTCATCGGCGGGGAGTGGGTGACCCCGGACGGCGGGCACTACGAAGTGGTCGACCCGGCCACCGAGGAGACCGTCGGCCGGGCCCCGGAGGCCTCGCGGGATCAGGTGCACGCGGCCTGTGCCGCGGCCCGCGAGGCCTTCGGACCGTGGTCGCGCACGGCGCCCGAGGAGCGGGCGGCGGTGTTGGAGAGGACCGCGCGGGTCATCGGCGAGCGGTTCATGCAGTACGCCGAACTCGCCCAGGCCGAGACCGGGGCGACCACGGGTGTCGCGCGCGCGATGCAAGTCGGTGTCGCCGCCGCCCGGTTCAAGCGGTACGCGCGCGTCGAGCCCGCCGAGTGGGCGATCCCGCCGCAGATCAACGAGGCCGGGCCGATGGGGAAGGCCGCTGTGATGGGCGCGCTGGCCGTACGGCAGCCGGTCGGGGTGGTCACCTGCATCACGTCGTACAACAACCCCTGGGCGAATCCGGCGGGGAAGGTCGCGCCGGCGCTCGCCATGGGCAACACGGTGGTGGTGAAGCCGGCCCCCCAAGACCCCTTGTCCGTCTACCGGATGGCGGAGGCGCTGGAGGAGGCCGGGGTGCCGCGCGGGGTCGTGAACGTGGTCAGCGGCCGCGCGGTGGAGGTCGGTGAGGCCGCCGTCGACTCTCCGGACGTCGACATGGTCAGCTTCACCGGCTCCACGGCGGTCGGCCGGCGCATCGGCGAGGTCTGCGGGCAAGCGCTGAAACGGCAGTTGATGGAGCTGGGCGGGAAGGGCGCCGCGCTCGTCTTCGCGGACGCGGACCTCGGCTCGGCGGTGGCCGGAATCGGCACCACCTTCTCCTTCTACAGCGGCCAGATCTGTACGGCGCCCACGCGGGTGCTGGTGCAGCGGCCGGTGTACGAGCGCCTGGTGGAGCAACTGGCCGCTTACGCTGGGCGGTTGAAGGTCGGGGACCCGCGGGAGGCCGGCACGGTGGTCGGGCCGGTGATCTCCGCCGCGCACCGGGAGCGGGTGGAGTCGTACGTCGAACTCGGCCGCAAGGAAGGCGCGGAGGTGGTCGTCGGCGGTGAACGGCCGGCGCTGGAGCGGGGGTTCTACGTCGGCCCGACCCTGTTCGCCGAGTGCCGGGCCGACATGCGGGTGGTCCGGGAGGAGATCTTCGGGCCGGTGGTGACGGTGACGCCGTTCGACGACGAGGAGGAGGGCATCGCCCTCGCGTCCGCCACGGAGTACGGCCTCATCGACTACGTGTGGTCGGCGGACGTGGCCCGGGCCTTCCGGGTGGCGCGGCGGTTGCGGGCCGGCGGGGTCGGGGTGAACACCGTGGGCCGCAACATGGAGGCGCCGTTCGGGGGCTTCCGGAAGAGCGGGGTCGGGCGGGACTGCGGGTCGTACGCGCTGCACGCCTACAGCGAGGTGCAGTCGATCGTCTGGCCGGGGTGAAGTGAATTCTTCGCGGTTCTTTTTCGGACAGGTGAACCATTGTCCGTGCCGGGCCGTTGTGTTCGGGTGTGGAGGGCGAAGGAATGGCACAGTCCTCCTGACGAACAGTCAAGAATCCTTCCGGAGAACAGACTTGAAGCTGAACAAGCGCATGACGCTGACCGCTGTCGCCGCTCTCGCCGCCACCGCCGGAACCTTCCTCAGCACGACGGCCGGTCACGCCGCCGCGTCCGACCCCGCCCCCGCCGCAGTGAAGGCTCCGGCCGCGCTCGCGGTCCCCGACGGCAACAAGCTGACCGCCGTGTTCAGCGCCCGGGGCGTCCAGACCTACACCTGCACCGACGGCGCCTGGAAGCTCCTGGAGCCGGCCGCCACCCTGAGCGACAAGAGAGGCCGCACGGTCGCCCTCCACTCCCGCGGCCCGGTCTGGGTCTCCACGGTGGACGGCAGCGCGGTGAACGCGGCGGCGATCGCCAACTCCCCGAAGACCGGCACCATTCCCGAGCTCCTCCTCCAGGCCACGGCCACCCGGGGCACGGGCGAGTTCGGAGGCGTCTCCTACATCCAGCGCCTGAACACCACCGGCGGCGTGGCCCCGGCCGGCACCTGCACCGGCACGGACCAGGTGGGCGTCCAGTACACGGCGACGTACGCCTTCTACAAGCCGGCGAAGTAACGCGGGCTCCTGAACCGGCGCGGGGGGGGGGGGCCCGGGGGGGGGGGGGCCCCCCCCCCCCCCCGCCGCCGGGGGGGACTGA
>NZ_JBEYVC010000042.1:0-18392 GCF_040643855.1 Streptomyces sp. NPDC047072
CACGTCGAGCCGGAGCACCGAGTGGGGCATGGGATGCGCGCCGGCGGGCGGCGCCCCCAGAAGCAGCGCCCCCCGCCCCCCCCCCCCCCACCGCCCCGTCCCCACCCGGACTGGCCGGGCACGGCCGCCCCCCTCTTGCTTCTCCCCGCCGAAGGAAATCCGCCGTGCCCGTGTCCCTTGCCCAACTCGAACGTCACCTGCTGGCCGCCGCCGAGGTGCTGCGCGGTCCGATCAGCCCGCACCAGTACCAGGACTGCCTGCTGCCGCTCGTGTTCCTCAAACACGCCGGCGACGAATTCACGGCCGCCCGGGCGCGCCTGTCGGCCGCCGCCCGGGCGCAGGGCAGCAGCCCGGACCAGGCCGCGCACCTCGCCGACTCTTCCGAGGCCCACGCCGAGGCCGGCAGCCTGTACGTTCCGCCGGAGGCGCGGTGGGAGCGGATTGCGGCCGCCACCGACCACATCGCCGAGAGCTGCCTGTCCCCCGCCCTTGAGGCGATGGCGGCCGCTCACCCCCAGCTCACCGAGGCGTTCGCCCACCTGGACATCGACCGGCTCGGCCGCCGTCACGCCGGCCAGTGGGACCGCTGGCTGCGCGCCCTCATCGACCGCCTCACTGCCCTGCCGTTGAACAAGGCGGCGCTGGCGTACCCGGATGTGCTCGGCGCCGCCTACGAGACGCTTCTGGGCAAGTTCGCCTCCCCGTCGGCCGGGGGCGAGTTCTACACCCCCGCCGCGGTGGTCCAGCTCATGACGGAACTGGCCCGTCCCGAAGCGGACGCCCGCATCTACGACCCGTGCGTGGGCTCCGCCGGGATGCTCATCCAGGCCGCCCGGTTCGTCGCCGAGCACACCGGTGACGCCGACAAGCTCACGCTCGCCGGGCAGGACGTCAACCCGAGGGCCGCGGCGATGGCCGCGCTGAACCTGATGGTGCACGGCGTGCGGAACTTCGACCTGCGCACCGGGGACACCCTGGCCGACCCGCAGCACGGCAGCAGCTTCGACCTGGTGCTGAGCAACCCGCCGTTCTCCATGGACTACTCCTTCGCCGCGCTCGCCGACGCGGCCGAGCGCATGCCCTACGGGACGGCCCCCGAGAAAGGCCGGGCCGACTGGATGTACGTGCAGCACATGCTCCACGCCGTCCGCGACCGCAGGGGCAGCGTCTTCACCGTGCTGCCCCACGGCCCGCTCTTCCGCGACCGCGCCGAAGCGGACATCCGCCGCGCCCTCCTGGACGCCGATGTGATCGAGGCGGTCATCGGCCTGCCGGCCGGGCTGTTCACGAACACCGGCGTCCCCGCCTGCATCCTGGTCCTGCGCTCCCCGGGCACCAAACGCCCCGCACTGCGCGGGAAGGTGCTGTTCATCAACGCCGACCAGGAGCACCGGGCCGCGCGCACCCGCAACGTGATGCTGCCCGAGCACGTCGCGAAGGTGACCGCCGCCTTCCACGCGGCCGCCCACGTGCCCGGCTTCGCCCGCGCCGTCGAGCGGCGTGAACTGGCGGACAACGGCGACAACCTCAATATCCGGCGCTACGTCGACAACCGTCCTGATCCGGAACCTCAGGATGTCCGCGCGCATCTGTACGGCGGCATGCCGCGTGCGGAGATCACCGCCCACCAGCAGCTGCTGGACGCGTACGGGCTGGCCGTCACGGATCTGTTTGCCGTGCGCGAGCAGGACGCGGACTACGTCGACTTCCTGCCGCAGGGCAAGCGTCCCGATGCTGGCCGTCTCGAAGTTCTGGCAGCACCCCGCGAGTCCGCCCTCCGCACGGCCTTCGCCGCCTGGTGGCAGGAGTCGGCCGCCGCTCTGGACACCCTCGCGGGCACGGACCGCGCTGGTGCAGGGCATGTCGGAGTCGTCCGGGAGGCGATGCTCGCCTCGCTGCTGGAGCGCCTCGGACCGGTCGGGCCGCTGGATCCCGACGCGGTGGCGGGAGCGTTCGCCGCCTGGTGGGACGCGTCGCGCACCGACCTCTCCGCTCTGGCCCAGCACGGGTACCCGGGCCTGGTCGACGGCTGGCTGCAGGAGGTCCGCTACCGGCTGGAGCCGGCGCTCGATCCCCGCACCGGCACGTCCCGCCGGCCGTCCGCCGCCGAGCGGCGCGCCGCGTACGAACACCCCGTGGTTGGTGGCCTGTTGCCCGGCTTCGCCGCCGAACTGCGCGCGGCCGAGGAAGCCGTGGCAGCGGCGGCCTCCGGCGGAAAGGCCGACAGGGCGGCGCTGCGGACGGCCCGAGCGCACGCGGAGGAACTGGAGGCCGGAATCTGCCCGCCGCCCGACGCACTGCCGGGCGGGTCGCGGCTGGAGCGGGAGCGGTCGGCGCTCGAAGCACGAGGCGGCGAGCGCGAACTCGTCCGCGAAATCCTGCGCGACCGGTTCCAGACCGAGGTCGAGGACCGGCTGCGTGCCCGTCGCGGACAGCTTCACGACCGCTACCGCAGGTGGGAGGAGAAGTACGCCGAGTCCCTCGTCGCCATCCAGGCCGCCGCAGATGCCTCCGAGGCAGCGCTGTGGCGGCGGCTGGAGGAGATGGGATACACCAACTGACCAGTCGGCGATGCCGTACTCTGCCCGTGCTGGAGCCCTCGGAGCGTAGGGAGCACGATGGACGACGAGCCGTTGGCGGACTGGGCGGAACGCCGCGACGAGAAGATCGGACAGCTTCGCGCCGTGCCGCTCGTCTCCGGCGACGGCCCCAAGGGCTCCCACCTCAACCCGGACGCGCCCCGCGCCATCCAACGGTGGAACGGGTATGCCTGGGAACCGCACGGATTCGCGGCCGATCTCGCCGAGGCGAAACGCATCCTGTACCCGTGGGCCGCAGAACCGTCGATCGTGCCAGGACCTCAGTCCCAGCCTCTCGGGGCCGGCCGGGGCAGGCACCGCAGGCCACGCCCTGGCGAGTGAACGGCAGGTGCCTTCCAACTTGTCGCGGCAGTTCCCAGGTGAGCCAGAAGCACAGTGCCCTGGAACGGACAGCGCCTGATGTTCCAGCCAGGGACGACTGTCCAGTGCATCGCCTCGCACAAGGACTGGGGCGCTCACGGCACCGTCACCGGTGACCTCGGTGACGGCGAGACCTACACGGTCGATCTGCTCCCGCCCCGCACGGGCACCGCGACGTGGCACCGCACCAGCGTGGTCCGCGTCTGGGACCCTCCAGACTCGGTCGGCGCCCTGCCCGGCGTTGACGCGGGCGGGACGATCCCGATTCCCGGACTGCGCCTCCTGCTGCGGACAGGGCGACGCTGTCTTGCCCATCCCGTCGTGGGAACACGTGCGGAGGCGGAGGTGGCGGCCGGTTGGGTCCCGGAGCACAGCCCGTACGGCGACCCGCCCGGCTGGAGGCCGGTCGGCGAAGGCGCGCACCGGGCCGTCATCCTCAACCCGGCACGGACCACCGTCTACAAGATCGATACGCAGCCCGGCCGCAACCGTCGCGAGCACCGCACCCTGCGTGGCCTTCGCCATCAGGGGTATGCCTACGCGCCGCCGACCACGCTGTGGACCGTGCCCGACCCTGTATGTGGCACAGGCCGCGAGGTCGAGGTCCTGGCGATGCCGTACCTGCCGAACGACGGCACCGCGCCGGGCAATGCCTACCCCCGGGCCGGCCTGGTCGACCTGAACGCCGCGAACATCACTGTGTGCAGGGGCCGTTACTGGATGGTCGACGCCAGCGGCCTCTGAGACCGAGCAGTACGTCGCTGCGAGTCGGGGGGCTTCGTACGGGGTGCAGGGGTGCCCGCACGGACGCGTCCGGTGCTGCGACTGTGGGACGGGCAGCGGCTCGGATCGGCCCGTGTCCGGCCGGCCCGTCGCGCCGGAATCGGCGGCCTGGCAGTTGAGTCATTGAGGGCAGCGGCCAGTTACCTGCTCCCTGGAAGGCGTTCTGCGGGACGCGTAGGCAGCGGCCCAGCGGCCGGACGCACGTCTCCGCCCCGCCCTCCGCGTCCTGATCTTTGGCGTCCGGCAGGCCGGCGTGTCCGTCGCACCCCACCGCATGCGTTGCAATTCAATATTCCAGGATGTAGTCTGGTTGTAGTTGAGGGAGCCGCTCCGGCCGACAGCCCCGGGCCACCTCACGCCCTCCCTCCCCTACCTGGCACTGCCAGTGCACCTCCACCCCCACCAGCCCTACAACGTAAGGAACTGCCGTGTCCGAAAGCGACGTCGTCCCGCGTGTCATAGCCCGCCTGGTCCAGCACACCGACGACCGGGCGGCCGAGGTCATCCACGAGGCGGCCTGTGCAGCCGGATACCTGTGGCGATGCGGCAACGCCGACTGCCGGGCCCACAACTACCGAGGCCAGCGTTACTGCGAGGGCTGCGGCTGGGGCCGCTCCGGCAGGCCGGTCGGCGACATCACCCCCAGCCTGTACGACGTGCCCAAACAGAAGTGGCGGGCACTGCACCGCGCGGTGGTCGCTCACTTCGGGCAACTCGACGGGCCGATGCCGGATGCCGTCGTCTTCGACTACTTCGACGGTCCCGGCTGGCGGGGTGCCGAAGTACGCACGATGCACGGCGGACAGTGCGCGGAGATCGCCGGCGGCTTCCGGGACCGCACCGTCCACGAGGACATCGCGGCCGCACTGGACGCTCTGACCCGCTTCGAAAAGCCCGCCTTCGGCGAGCACATGCGCCTCGTCCTGTCCGCCTGAGCAAGCCGTCCGTCCAGGCCCCTGGGAGCCCGGTTGAGCACCCCACCTGTCCGTCGGCGCGGACACCGTGCCCCGCCCGACCAGCGAACTCCTCCCCCCACTTCAGCAAAGGACCGTTCCCCGATGAGTGACCGCCTCGAATGGGCCCACGCCACCAGCACCGCCCAACTCCTCTTCCCCGGAGAGGACATCGACGGCGCAGTGGTCGAGCCAGGTGAGATCGCCGTCGCCGTGTGGACCGGCAGCAACGGCATCGCCCTCCACGGCCCGAGAAACCAGGTGCGCGACCGGCTGCTCCAGCTCGCCCTTGCCGTCCACGAGGCTCCCCCGGTGCCCTCCACCGACGCGTGCATCTCGGAGGAGGTGGACGAGAGGCGCTGGAAGCCCGGCCTTCCCCTCGAACAGTTCTCCATGAAAACCACCTTCCCGGACATCGCCATGTGCCGGAGGCCACAAGGCCGGCCCGTCACCACCGATCCCCTCATGGCCACCTGTCCCGACTGCATCGACACCTGGAACAGCCGAACCCACCTCACCCGGCTCAGCCTGTCCCACCCCATTCCCGCCCTGCCCTGACCCCCCGATGGCCGGGCTGCCTCCTCGCGCGGCCCGGCACCGACGCAAGGACCCCAGCACCATGACCAGCACCACCGCGACTGCCGACACCCTCCTCGAAGCACTCCTCGCCGAAGCGTCCGCATGGGCCTGCGACGACACCGAGGACCAGCAGGTCCTCGACGCAATCGACGCCGCGAGCGCCCCGGCCGACAAGCTCACCCTGCTCCAATACTCCAGCCTCGTGCCCTCCCGGCTGTTCGCGGCGATCGCCGAGGCCCTCGCGGCCCTGGACCCGGCCACCTACACGCCCCCGCCGACCGCCAGCTCGGACATGGCCTTCCTCGCCCTGGCCACCGTGATGGTGCGCGCCGCCGGCACGTCGGTGGCCGAGGCCCGCGCCCGCGTGGAGGCGATGGAGGGCGAGGAGATCGACCCGGCCGCTCCGCACCCGGGCGGCGTGCGCATCAGCGCGCTGAGCATCGAGCCGGGCACCCTCCGCCTGGACCAGATCGGCGACGTGCCCGTCGCCGACACGACTTCTCTGGCAGCTGCGGGCGCTCCGGCCTCGATGCTGCCTCCCGCGATCCGCACGAGCCTGGCCGACGTCGTCGCCTACTGCTGGAGCAGCGAGGAGCGGGACTTCGCCGAGCAGGACCACCAGGGCCGCGCCCGGCACATCTTCCCCGCTCTGCGCCAGCTGCGCGCCTACCTGGACAAGGCCGCATAGCCACCCCTCTCCCCCACTCCCGTCCGCCCTCCCCGGCCCCCCGTCGTGCCCCTTCCCGTCTGAACTCCTCTCCAGAAAGGCCCCCTTATGGCACTCGTCGACCACAACGACGTCTTCTTCGGCTCGACCGACGACGGCTGGACCTTCGCCCTCCTGAACCGGCCGATCGCCGACGGCCCCGCCATCATGACGTCGGCGGGCTTCACCGAGCGCGCCCATCGCGGACGCACTATCTATCTCCTGCCTCCCGGCACCCCGGGCACTGGCGCACGGACCGGGGATGCGATCGGCCGGCTCCTCGCCCATACCCTGGACATCGTCGAACTCGCCTGGACCGCCCGCCTGGCCCCCTCCCCCGCCGGCCAGCCCGACGCCCACATCACCGTCGAAGGCACCACGGTGACCGCCATCGCGACCGGACCCCGGGCGCACGCCATCCTGACCGACGTCGGCTTCACCAGGTGCGGTGACGGAACCCTTCGGCTGCCCGGCGACCTGGACGAGCCCGAGAGGGTCGGCCGGATCGTCCGCGCCGAGGCCCACCTCCTCGTCGAGGGACTCCACGTTCGCGTCGACCTCGGCATCGCCACCCCCGACGACCTCCCCCCTGCGCCCGTCCCGCGCCCCTGACCGCACCTCCCTCCCCGTCTCCCTTGGAGCGCCCCGTGTCCGACCCCTACCTGGCGCGCGTCCGCGACGCGGCGATCACCGTCGTTGACGCCAGCCCCGAGGACAACACCCCCAGCGACGTCTACGAGATCGCCGTCTTCGGCATCAGCGTCCTCATCCGCCGCCGCGACCAGTGGGGCCCGGCCACCGACGTGCCCTACGTCCACATCGAAGACCACAACGGCGGGCCCGGCCTGCTGCTGGTCGAGGTGAACAACACGGGCGAGCACGAGCACCCTCGCCCCGCCACCCACGGAGTAATCGCATGAACTACGCCGCCGCCCGCCGGGTGATCGACCCGGACGCCGAATACGTCGTCCACGTCCGCACCGATACCGGCTGGACCGCTCCCGCCGATCCCGGTCATCGTCAACTCCCCGGCCTGGACGTCCTGGTGGCGGCCCGACGGGTCCTGCGAGCCGATCCTGCCGGCACGGCCTGGTGCACGTCGGCCGAGGCACTGCACCTGCGGTCCGGCGACGGCCGGTTGTGGCTGCGCTTCGTGCTCGCCGCTGTCGCCGAGACCGACCTGTGCCCACGCCCCGGCTGCGCGGAATTCCTCCCCGACTCTGGCCGCTGCGCCTGCGCCGGCCAGCCCGCGCCCGATGACCGTGCCCCCGCCGGGCTGTGGCGGGTGCTCGGGCTGGCCGACTCCGCCATGGTGCCCCTCACGAGCAGCGATCTGACCAGGACGGATCTGGTGGTCCTGGCACGTGCGTGCCACCTCCTTGCCCAGCAGCATCACGCGGCGTCGGCCCGTACGCCGCTTCCGGAGGCGGCGCAGCCGCTGCTGGAGCGCCTGGCCCTGGTCTTGGACGACCTCGACGAAGGCCGTCCGCACGCCGTGGACGTCGATGTCGCCTTCCGGCGCCATGAGTTGCTCACGCTCGCCGACGCCGCTCTGGCCCTCTACCGCGCCCACGGGGATGCCGAGGATGTCCTGGGCCGTCCATCGGTGCTGCTGCTCGCCCACCTCGCTTATGCGAGCGGCCCGAACTGATCGACCGGGCGCGTGGGTGCTGGCTGCGATGACTGCCGGTGCCCGACGCGTCCCTCCCCCTCCGGGGCCTGTGTCCCGGCCCTGACGACCGGTACGGAGACCCGGAGGTGGTCCAGCCGTCGACGCTCAGGGCCGCAAGGGATCAGTTCCCGGAGCCGGCCGGGCCACGCAGTCGGGCTCCGTGACGCCCTGCTGGGCCGCCACGCGGCGCCGGAGCTGCGTGAGTTCGGCGTACAGCTCATCGAGCGCTGTGTCGGTGATGGTGGACACGGTGTGGCGCAGGCCCGCGCCTGGTGCCTCCTCTGCGACACTCGCTCGCGAGTCGTCCTTGCTCCAGGCGACGACATTGCTCCGGCCGACGGTGCGTATGAGTCCTTCGTCACGCAGGATCTGCAGGGCCCTGCGGACGGTCATGGACGCCACCCCGTAGCGCCTTTCCAGTTCACGGCCCGAAGGCATCTTCGCGCCCTGGGCGAGTCCGCCCGCCGTGATCTGCTCACGGAGGTCGAAGGCAATCTGTTGGTACAGCGCCGGACCGGGCGTCCTGCCGAGGCGACCGACGACGGTCGCAGAGGCGGACTCCTGCTCAAGCCGCACGGAAGTACCGCGGCCCTGGGGGACGAACGCCTCGTCCTTCAGCACCCGCATCACACTGCGTACGGTCTCGCCGGCAACGCCGAAGAGCTGCTGGATCGTGCGAGCAGAAGGCAGCAGGCTCACGTGCGTGATGTCCTGGTGAAGCCGGGCCGCGATGAGCCGCACGGGAGAAATGAGGCTGCGAGCCTGCGAGATGTCACCGATCCAAGACGGTGTGGATCGCCACCCGCTTGCCCCTGCAGTTGTACCCCGCATCGGTGCCGATGATTCTGACGTCGACGTGAGTGGCATGGTCCCTCCTTCATCGTCGTGTTCGTCTGCTACAGGTGCCGAACGGCGCCCTCGTGTGACATGAAGCGGTGCGCCATCTCGCGGACGTCCAGGGCAAGGGCCCGCTTGGGCCGGCGTACCGCCCCTTGCCACGCGACCGCGCCCGCTTCCTGCCGCGGGTGGGCATCCTCGCCGCCGGAGGCCGTGCGCACTGGGCTGCTCCTCGCGGCGGTGGGCACCGCCGCGGCCGGACTCGCTGCGGCACGCCGGTCGTGTCCGCAGCCGCACGAGCCTGGGTCACGGCGCAGAGTCAGTGGGCGGAGCAGGGGTCCACGTGCTGGCTTCACGGGCCACGATGATCAGTGCTCGTTCCCGGACCAGGTCGTCGTGGACGCCGGGGTCGCCGGGCGGCAGCAGTTCCAGCGCGCGGTCGATGGTGGCCAGGGCCTCGCCGAAGCACCGCATCTCCCGCAGGGCGGTGGCTTCTGTGAACAGGGCCACCGGGTCGGTGCGGCGGCGGAACGGCGGCCGGGAGAGGATGCCCAGCATGTGCTGGTGGCGCTGGAGCATGCCGTCGCCGAGCCACAGGCCGTGCAGCAGCGTGTGGAGCACCGTCACGTCGTCGCCGGCCTTGGCCAGGACCTCATCCATCACCTGGAGTCCCTGCGGCTTGGACTGGCCGAGCAGCGCGAACGCGTACAGCGCGCGGGTGAAGACGTCCCAGGGTCCGCGGTGAGTACGCAGCAGTTCCTCCAGGGCGGCCCGGCGGAAGTCGTAGCGCAGGGCGAGTCCGAGAAGGTGGATGCGGGTCCGTGCGGTGAACGCGTCCTGGGCGCCGTCGCGGGGGATCTCCTCGGCCAGGCGGCGGCCGTCGCGCCGTGCCTGCCAGGCCACGTCGGCGCAGAACGCCGCGGACTCCTGCCAGGTGGCGCGAGCGACGCGCATCCAGTGCTCGGCCCGTGCCGTGAACACCGTGTCGAGGGTGTCGCCGACGTCGACCTGGGCCAGGGCCAAAACCCCCGGCCGCAGGTGCGGAAGGTGCACGGCTTCCTCCAGCAAGGGCCGTACGCCCGGCGCGCGCAGCAACTGGCGTGCCCCCTCGCGCCGGGCATGGCGGGCCGCCGGCGGATGCCGGACGAAGGCGAGGACGTCGGCAGGCAGGGTGGGCGAGACGGGGACAACAACGGTCATCGAGCTGCTCCTGGTCACGTTCCACGGCGGACGAAAGGGGATGCCCGCCTCTTCGTCTGCTACAGGTGCCAGTCGCGGCCGCGGTGTGACACCCGCGGCCGGCTTTCTCGCACCGCCCACACGGGACACGGCGCCGCAGGCCTCCTCGCATGCAATTGCACCAGGACTCCACCGTGGCCGCACGCTGCTGACCAGCGTGAAGGCACCCATGACGTCAGCGAGCGGCATCCGCCCGGCTTGACCGACGCCTACCGTCGTCGGCATGTCCGATCACACGCCGGCCAGCGAGTCACCCGGCTCCGATGTCCCCTACGGGCAGGACGCGTTGGGGCAGGACCGGGCCCACAGCGCCCGCCTGTACGACTACTTCCTCGGCGGGAAGACGAACTACACCGTGGACCGGGATGCCGCCCGGGACCTGATGCGCATCCTTCCCGCGATCGAGACCGCGGCCCGCGTGAACCGGGCCTACATGCACCGGGCCGTCCGCTACGCCGCGCGCCAGGGCGTACGGCAGTTCCTCGACCTGGGGACCGGATTCCCCCACAGTCCCAACCTGCACGAGGTCGCCCAGGCCGTAGCGGCCGACTGCCGGGTCGTCTACGCCGACACCGACCCGATCGTCCTCGTCTACGCTGACGAACTCCTCGACAGCCGACCCGAGGGCCGGACCCGCGTCATGACGGCCGACGTCACCAGGCCCGAGGAGCTCCTGGCCACCGTGGCCGAGGAGGACGTCTTCGATCTCGGCCGTCCTGTCGCGGTGAGCCTGCACGCCGTACTGCACCTCGTCCCCGACGCCGAGCAGCCCCACGACGCCGTCGGCCGTCTCGTTGACCAGCTCGCTCCCGGCTCCTACCTCAGCCTGAGTCACTGCACCGGTGGCCTCTCCCCCGCAACGTGGCGCGCGGTCACCGAGGTCTGCGCCCGGCACGGCATCGTCGCCCAGCCGCGCAGCCGGTCACAGATCCGCCGCTTCTTCTCCGGCCTCCAGCTCGTCGAGCCCGGCCTGGTGCCGGCGCACCGCTGGCGCCCGGAGGCCGGCAGCGGCCCCGGCCTCCTCAACAGCGAGCAGGTCTGCCTGTACGCGGGAATGGCACGCAAGACCTGACAACAGGGTCTCCACGGGCGGCGTCGCACGGCCGCGTCGTACCGCACCATGGTCGGCGGCCTGCCTCGGTTCAGGAACCGCCGGCTGACTGGCCGGCCACCGCGAGGCGGTCACGGACTTCGGCGGCCGCGCGGCCGTCCGCCGCGTCGAGCCCGGTTTCGCACAGTGCCACGGCGGCCGAGCGCAGCAGCGACACCGCCTGGGCACCGCGGCCGTTGCGCAGCTCCTCCTCCGCCAAGTCCACGGCCTGCACCGCCCAGTCATCGTCCGCACGGACAGCCGACGCCGCGAGCGGGCGTAAAACGGGCAGTTCCGCCTGTGCCACCGGCCTCATCCGCACCTCCCTGCGGCACGCGCCGACCACGGTCACCGAGGCGGACACGATCATCCCCGCCATGATCACCGCGAACACTGCGGTGAAAATCGGGGAGTCCGCAGCGAAAGGGCGGTCGGCGCCCAGCGCGCCGCGCACCGCCTCAGCGATCCTGGGCTCGACCAGGGCCACGAAGACGAAGACCGCCCACACACCGGCGAATCCTGCTGCACGTCGGCCGAGCTGGGCGGGCCGCACCCTGTAGGCGAAGGGCAACAGCAACTGGACGGCGGCGATGGCCGGGGGCAACAGCACGAGCAGCTGCCAGACGCCGAGACGTCCGCTGATCATCAAGGGCCCTCTCCCCCCGTCTACAACATCCGGGCACTCTATGCGCCGGCACCGACAGCGCCCTGTCCCCACAGACACGGCTCGCTCAGCACGGCCGGTGACCAGCCCCAGCCCGGTGACCTGCCCCTCGAGCCCAGCGGGGTGACCAGATCACCGGAGCCGGTCAGCGCGAATCGGTCATCCGGTACTCGATCGACAAGACCTTGGGCTTACTCGCCGGACTCATCTCGGCCAGGCCCTGACCCTGGAACGTGTCGGTGATCACCGTCCGCTTGCTCTGGTCGTAGACGGCCTCCTCGTCGTTGGGGCCGATCTGGAAGCTGCTCATGTACTGGGGCTTGAGCATCTCTTCCTGAGTGTGAGCGGTCGGGAATCCGGTGACCACTCCCCCACCGGCCAGCTTGAGCGCGTAGACGGTGGGGTGCGCCGGGTCCTGGGCGAAGTACTTCTTGGTGGTGTAGGCGGCGAGCTTGCCGTCGTTGCGTTCCTGGTAGACCTTGGTCGACTCCTTGGAGGAGTCGCTGGACGCGAACACCTTCGCCGCCTTCTTCGTGCCGCCCGACTCGAAGAAGTCTTCGTAGAGACCGCCGAGTTCGGACGGGGAGCGCTCGCCCACCTTCTGGGACGGATTGGCGACCTGGGCGAGCCCGTACTTGTCAACAGCGATCGTCGGGAACGGCTCGTCCTTCGGCGTGTAGAACGCCATCGTCATCTTGTAGGTGCCGCTGCCGCCGGTCTTGTCGAAAATGAGCAGCGCCTCGGGGTGGTCCCCATAGCTGGAGGTGGCCTTGACCGCGAACCAGCTGGCCGTGCCCGCGGCCGGGATGTAGTAGGTGCGGTTCTGGTAAAAGAAACTGGTGCCGTACTCCTTCTTCTTCTTGGCCGACCAGGTCGGGTACTGCTTATAGTCCGCCGCGGACTGCTCGTTGAGCTGTCCGGACTCCACCGTGGACAGCAGCCGCTCATCCCGGGCCTTGTTAGCCCGGTTGTTGGCCGATTCGTAGGAGTCCACCACAGCCTTGGCAGCCGCGATCGTGATGATCCCCTGCGGCGCCGGGGACTTGCTCGCGGCGGGCTTGGCGGCAGCGCCGGTGTCCGAGCCGGAGCCGCAGGCGGCCAGGGTCAGGGCCGTACCCGCGCCCAGCGCGAGCACACACATCCTGCGCAGGCGCGGAGCAGCAGAAGCGAAGTGGCGAATCACGGGCGTGTCTCCTGATGAATCAGACGGAGGAAAGAGAAGGGAAGGGAGAGACGGGCGCGGCTGCGAGCACTGCTCAGCTTCGGGCCCGGCCACGGCGGCCGGCGAAGGCCGCGGCGGCGGGTACGCCGGTCTGCCTGCCGCACAAGGCGCACCGGGCGTGGCCGCTACGACGCGACCGGCCACTCCAGCGGCTTCTTGTAGAAACCACGCGTGACCTCGATGGCCGCCGGCTTCTGTCCCGCAGGGACGAGGAAGGCCGTGCAGACCTTCTCCGACGCCCCCTTGGACATGACCTTGCTCGTGTCGTACCCGGGGCAGTCGGGCCACTTGGCCGAGCCCATCAGCACGATCAGCGGACGCGCGCGCTGCCCGCCCGTGGTCCGCACGACCAGGTCATCGTCCATGTCCCCGAGCTCCATCGACTTTCCGCCGGTGTGCGTCAGCGTCGACCACACGAACACCGGGATCTGCGGGCCGTCGCTCTCGTCCTTCTCCAGGCCGGAGTCGTTCAGGTCAGCCTGAGTCCCGGTCGTCACCTTCAACGGAGTCACGGTGTAGGTCGCGCCCGATGAGCTCTGCATCGTGCTCTCCTGAGGCGGGCTGGCCTGCCCCAGCGAGAACGTCGTCTTCTCCTTCTTCTGCGCAGCCCCGTCGCCATCGGCTACCGAACCGGCGCCGCCTGCGCAGCCGCTCACCGCCGCCAGCGCGATCACGCCGACAGACGCCGCGACCAGCCGCGCCCCCGTATCCACCACTTGCTCGAACTCCTCAGAATCTGCTCATAGACGGGCCGCCGGACGCCACCGCGCGGCCGTCAACCGGAATGGGTGTGCGCCACAAGGGCGCACACCCGGAGACAACGGCCGACCGAGGCCGGGACGCCACTGTCGTCGCTGCTCAGGCTCGCTTCGCACACGTGAGGGGAACCTGGCCACCGGTCACGATGTACCAGTCGTAGCCCTTCTTGTTGCACTTGTTGTAGCTGGTCCCGTAACCATTCGCGATCACACAGGACTTGAGCTTGTCGCCCCGGTAGACGTACCGAGCCACCGGGTCGTTGGAATCGGCGACCGTGTCACCGCGGTCCGGTATACGCACCGCGACCTTCTTGCCCGTGATCTTGATGGTGATGCAGGAGCTCGCCTTCGCTGACGTCGCAGCTTGCGCAGAGCCAGCCGTCGCCAGCCCAGCCCCGACCAAACTCAGGCCGAGCAGGCCAGCCGCCGAACAACGCAACCTACGAGACTTGTTCATGAAAGCTCCCTCATGGTCAGAAGCGAGAAGGCCGTCGACCGGCTTCACGAGCCGACTCGATGGGACGGCGTCTTACACACTTGAACTGGGGAGCCGACACTCAGGACATGTCGTTGATGACGTGAGCGATGGCCCGTATTCAGCAACCGGCAGCAGCACCGCCGCCGTCCCTGTTGACCATCGTGACCACCCACGCAGGCGACAACCAGGCCCGACTTTTTCCGGAAGGCCAAATACCGGCAACTCGGCTTCACATCCAGAGGTACCTCCTCGTGGCCGGCCACCCGCAGCCACCAGCGTCCTCGGGGAAACCTCAGAAGGCCGCTGTCCCGCAGCGGGTGGCATGCACCGGCGGCAATTCCCCAGCAAGCGCTTGGAGTTCGGCAAGACCCGCGTACCTCAATTCCAGCTCCCAACTGGCGTTCTGCCGCGCTCACCGCCTCCCGCACCCAAGCGCGACGACAGCACCAACTGGCACCGTCAATCGGCAGGTCCGCACAGCTCGCCGTCCGCCTGCTCTCGAACCGGCTCCAGCCGAGACGCTGCGCCACTACACCTCCGCGCACCGCCAGGCCGCCTCACCAGCCACGCTGTCGAAACCGCTCGACCGCGGCCATTCGCTTGCCCTCGGCCCGGGTATCCCGGGCCGCTGAGCACGATCTCTATCGCCCGCGCGCTCCCAGCCGAGCATCTCCTCGGTCAACTCCGGGCCTACGAGGCCACCAGCGCCTCCTGTGTCCCTCGCCGCGCAGCCGCTGCGCCGTCTGCCCGGCTGCGGCTCCAGCAGCGAGGGGTATCCGGCCAGCGCGCCCGGCTTGTTCACCAGGACCACGACCACGGCCGCGAACTGCGCGGCCTGGTAGAGCCTGCCGCGCCGCGCGCCGCTGCGAGCACATCAGGCACAGGCCACCAGTCGCCCGTTCCCACGCTCCGTGTACGGCCGCGCCGCCAACTCAGCCTCGGCCTTGGCGGGTTCCTCACGCCTAGTGGGGCGCCGGGCGCCGTTCAACCGTGGCCCGCCCCCGCCGGACGGCCGCCTCGGCGACCTCCTGACTCAGCCGCTGTTCCACCTCCGCGGAACTCCCCCAGCGCCAGGCGAAGCATCTCGCCAGTGACGGTCCGCGTGACCTGGCAACGCAGGACACGCCGGACCTAGATCATCGCACCCCGCCGCCTAGCACTTCGCCCGCTGCGGCAGACCGCCTTCCAGCGCCACCCGACCGGATCGCGCACCGGTCGCCCGCACTACGCGGCCAACCGACACTCCGCCAGCACCACAGGCGCCTGTCCGGGGCCCATGATCCGGTCCAGTCACGCCAGCTGAGCCAGCACCGGAGCCCGCCCGATCAGCGCCCACTTCCACCTCACCGGAGCTAGCACTCGCTCCAGCCCCTGCGGCAACTACCAATCCAAGGCCACCGCCGCACCCACGATCGGAACTCCTCCCGTGCTGCCGTCCGACGCCGGGACTCTATTTCTGTTCCCCGCGGAGCGGGCCACCGAAGCCACGCGACTCACTGGCAACGTCCGCTGGGCCCGATCCGGGTAGGCCCTCGCGCCCGATTACGGACTCAGGTACAGGGCCGTGTGGTCTGGTCCCCGCGCCCTCGTTTGGCAAGCCCAGTGACGCGGGACGGCGTGGCGGTGTTCAGCCTCGCTGCAACTCCACGAGTTGGGCCTTGCCGCGCTACGTCAGGCCGGCTTGTCCGCAGCCCCGGGCAAATGCCAGTTCAGGCTTATGGCGATCAGCTTCGAACGGTCGGGAACCTTGGCGACGCGAACGAGGCGGCGGAGTTCGTTACGCTCGTCGGGCGTCATGCGCGTATAGACGGAGTTACTTCCCACCCCCGCATAGCGGGTCTGGCTTGCGCGGACCCCGAAGCGTCGGCCGTTGGATGCTGGCACAGCAGCGGCGACAACCTTGTCCCAGCCGGCCGCCCCAGCTGCCTCAACGGCCTCCCAGACAATCTCAAGGTTAGTCAGACCGGTCTTGTTCCGGTACGCCTTCAAGCGACGGTCCACGCCAGGGCTGACGTTGATGGTGACCGGCTTGTCGCCAGCGGCACCCTCTTCCTCCGGCTCCTCATCGATCGGCTCGGCTACACGCGACCGCGATGCTCCACGGGCTGCGCCGCCTCCCACCAGGTCTGCGTCCGACAGATCCTGGCGCTCGACACGACGCTCCGCCGTCCGCGTGGAGCTGCGCCGGCCGGAGAGAGCAGCAACGTTCGGCACGTTGTAGGTGTCGTCGTCTTCGCTTGCCTCGGTGGCCTTTGCTTCGTCACTCATCGGGCGTCAGCTTCCTCTTCAATCGGGCGCTCCATGATCTCGCGGACCTCCTGCGTGCGCTGGAGGATCTGCCTGCAGAGCGTCTCGTAGTCGTCGTATACGGACTGGATGGTGTCGGGCAGCTTAGCGCCGCCGGTGTACTGGTCGAAGAGTTCGACCAGCGGATGCTCGTCGTCCCTTGAGAGGCTCGCCACGAGTTCGCTGTGTCCGATGACGCGCTCAAAGCGGTGGTATCCGGCTTTGAGGATCTCTCGAAGGTAGTCGGAAGCCTTCTTGTGAATCTGGCTGGAGTTGCGGCCGGTCGCGAAGAGGATGACGCCGAGCATGGTGAGCAACGGGTTGACTCGCCGCGCTTCGTCGAAGTGCTTCTTGATCGTCTTGGTGCCGTCTAGTGAGCCTCGATCCGTCTTCGTCGACATGACCACCCATCGGCCACATGCCAAGCCCTGCCGTTGCATCACTGGGTTCTCAGGCGGGAGGTCGATCAGGATGAAGTCGTAGTCGCCAGCGATCGGCAGAAGGCACTGAAGAAGCCTGAGGTCCGCATTCTTGGTGAAGGTGGACCGAAGCCGCGGGTAGACGTCCGTGACGAACTCTTCGATCTTCGGACCGCCGACGATCAGATCGAGGCCAGGGCGGACTGGCACAGGCTTGAGCGGCGTCCCCTTGCGTAGGGCCTCAACCAGGGCCTCGCCCTCGTCAAGGAACTGCTTGTCGACACCAAACTCATGGATGGCCAGGTTCCCCTGACCGTTGATGTCGAGAGCCAGTATGCGAGGGTCTTGCCCCATCTCCTTCAAGTAGCGCATCAGCATGAGAGCGAAGTTCGCCGTCACACTGGTCTTGCCGCTGCCGCCCTTGTCGTTGGCGAAGACGTAGACATGCCAGAGGTCCTCCCAGGGGATGTCCAGAGGCTCATCCTTGTCATACTCAGCTAGGGCGAAGCTGTAGGGGAGCACGTCTGTCGGCATTAGACTCCTCGCAGGTCAAGACGTAGATCGAGCATGGGAAGGCAGGCAGCGTGCAAGGCGTGAAGCAGACCAGTACGGCTGTCGCAGAACATGTTGCCACATCGATCTTCGACATTGCAGGCAACCACACAGAAGACCTCTTCACCGTGCCTGCCGTCGGGCCTCGACGCCGAGCTCGGGGCCTGGCGCCGCGCGCCCCTCATGGAGCCATCTTTGGTGGCCCATCCGCCTCGGACGAGGGCATAGCTCAAGGGCTGCTCTTCATTGCACCACAGAGTTCTCACCTGCGGAAACAAGCAGTCAGAGCTACTTGCACAGCTACTTGCAAGGCTACTTGCACAGCCGTTGTCACTCCCCTTGACTTGAGTAGCTGCATCTCGGTGTGCGTGCATATAGGGACGCCGCGCTGCATCCACAGTCGGTGCCACGTCGTGTGGTCAGACGGCGAGCCGTTGGACCGGACGTACGTGTGTGCTGAGTGCGCGCCAAGGATGCGTTCTGCTCGCCAGCTTGACTGTCAGCGCTTCGCTGCGCAGTCGGTTTCGCTCACGGGCGGGGCTGGTGCGGCGCGACCAAGGTGGCCCTTCTTCTCGTCAACTTGGTGCAAAGTGTTCTGCCTTGAGGTCGCCCCCTTGGCTAACCACACTGCAGGGCAATTGGGAACCGGTCTAACCTGCATGCGGCCTGGCCTTACCGGAGTTCAACCGCGTCGTCAACTGGTAAGCCATTGGCTGGTCCACCCGTATTTCCTTGATGCGGGCGCTACTGCTACCTGTCAGTCAGGTCGCACGCGAGGCACTCAAGCGAGCTGCTGGGGCTCCCATCTATCGGGTCGTTATGGCGCGCATGAAGCAGGCCGATCGCGCGCCGAACTGCATAGCAATTCATCTTGCCGCTTGCAGGACACATTGCGTGGTCCTGTGCGAGGTGGTCGGCTGTGCAGGCTGGTCGGCGGGCTGGTTGACCTGTTGCACCGCCTCATAGAGGGCTTGCTCGCAGGTAAGCGAACAGGCTTCAGGAGTTACCTGGCGATTGGCTGGTCGGTCGAACTCGGGGGAGCCCGATTGCGACACCACGAGCCTGCCCTTCAGACACGCGCTACGTGGCTCCTCGCATGTGGTCCTGTGCGAGGTGGTCGGCTGTGCAGGCTGGTCGGCGGGCTGGTTGACCTGTTGCACCGCCTCATAGAGGGCTTGCTCGCAGGTAAGCGAA
>NZ_JBEYVC010000042.1:18488-68486 GCF_040643855.1 Streptomyces sp. NPDC047072
ACAGGCTTCAGGAGTTACCTGGCGATTGGCTGGTCGGTCGAACTCGGGGGAGCCCGATTGCGACACCACGAGCCTGCCCTTCAGACACGCGCTACGTGTCCCCTCCGGATAGGACCTCCTTCAGGCCGCCATGAGCGCCATCACGGCGCCGTTTGGGTGAGCAAGTCGGCGGTCTATCGGAGCTGGCGTTTTGTAGCCGCAGTAGCGTGATTCCGGGCTATGCGGCTGTGATGCCGATGGGCAGGCCAGATTGCTGGTCTACTGACCCACGATCTTGCTGGAAGGCAGGCATAGCAGTTGGTGTGCCACAGTGCGGATCCGCTCAGAAGCCTCGCCAACCAGGACCGACTTATCCCTTTTGCGGGCATATAGGCGCGCCGAAAAAGGGCCTCTGACCTGCATGTTTACGCTGTGACGGCCGATCTCGCATCGGCTGCTCCAACTGTCCGCTCGCGGCCTGAACGGCCGCGAGAGGGGCCATTCTGTCCCTTGGCTGGTCCATGAGGCGCCCGGGAGTGCTTGTCACGGCGCGACTCGGGGGTCGGCTAACGTGTGCAGTCTGTAGCCACGGTCAGGTAGCCGCGGCGGAGACAGCGAATGCGCTGATGATCGTGCAGGGGTCAGGTGACTTCTCGTAGGTGCCCATCCGGTCAGGCTCAGTGCGGTCGGCAGCTATCGCTGGGTGGAGTCCGACGAATCGGCAGGATGACGGACTCCAGGGTGCCGAACACACCGGCCCACCAGTCGGGCCGCACAGCGCGTCGACACTCAGCGCGCTCCAGTGCAGCCGCGCACGAGCTTCTCCAGCGGCTCCAGCTCTCGCGGGCCGTCCGGCACCTGACAGGTGTCACCGTCACTGAAGGAGTCAGCGAGCCGGTAGAGCCGTTCTTCCTCGCCGGCCATGCGGTGTCCGCGCTCGGCGCGGCGGGTGCAGCGTTGCTCGGCGACGGCCGCAGCAGTCACCTTCGCCGGGCACCCGCGGGAACCGCCATACGCAGCAGTTCCTCAGCCGCCTCCAAGCCGGCGGCGCCGCAGGTGATTGTCCCGCTGGCAGCCAACCGGACCTGCGGGCAGACGAGTGGGGGCAACCTGCTACTCCAGGTTGGCGAGCATTGCGGGCCGGGGCGGCCACGAGCGCGCTGAAAAGAAGGCCCGGCCGCTCGAGGAAAGGCACCTCGCGGGAGCCATGGGGAACGTCCGAGCTCAGGACGGGGGAGGCCGCCAGATAGGCGACCGGCGACTCCCGGCCGCCAGTCAGCGGCCGGTCTCTCACCAGGAGCAGGCGGTCTGTCGCGTCGGCCGCTGGCCTCAGAGCCTTCCCCAAAGCGGGCGCACATCTGCGCAACCACGTCGGGCCACCTCAGCGCCAGCACCGCCATTTCCCAGGCCGAGGGGCTCGCCGTGGATGCTACCGCTGGCGTGCGGCGACGCGGGCAGGCAGGCTTTGTCGACGCTCCGGCTCCGGCCAGCTCCGCAGCGACCGCAACTCGGACCAGATCGGCGGCCTGGCGGGCCGAGTGACCGCGGAAGGACGCCGCCAGACATACCCCCGCACACCAGCGCCACGGTGCCCCGCTCAGACGGCGGCCCGTACATCCGCTCCCGCGTCCGGAAAACCGCGCCGACCTCCACGCTCACCCGCTCCGCTGCCCGGTGCAGCGGGAGTCCAGCTGAGCGGCGCACCGCGTCCCGAGCCCCGTTGTACGCCTCAGCCTCGGAGCAGTCGACGTAGGCGGCGCAGACGTCCAGTAAGGCCCGGTGATCGGCGGTGAGCCGGCGGGCCCCGGCCAACTTGTCGGCGACGTCGGCGAGCGCGAGATCAGTGCGGACGTCCTGAAGCCACTGCTCTACCTGCTCGTCGTCTGCGAGGTCGTGGCGGGCGGCGTTGCAGGCGTAGCCAAGCCGGGTCCGCGGTTCGGGGTCTGCCAGCGCCCTTTCCGCAACGTCGCGGCGCCGTGCGGCGAACGCGGCAGCGCGCGACAGGGCCTACGGTGCGGGTGGCGGGACGATGGCGCACTTCTATGCAGCCCCGGTCGGAATCCTCCAGCGACACATAGGTGGCGGCCTGATCGGCGGTCTTGGAGTGCTGGGTCGCGGCGCAGGCCCAGCCAGGAGGGCGTGGACGAGGCCGTGACAGGCGATGTTCACCAGCTCCTGCCACTCACGTTTCCGCGATCAACTCGCGCTGCACCAAATCGTCGACGACCAACTCCTGGCCAGGAACCCCGTAGCGTGCCCTCCGGCCTCGGCCCCCACGTACAGAGCACGCGCGTCGTAGCCAGCAGGGCCCGCCGCAGCGTAGCGGTGCTCTCGGGAACGGACGGGCGGAAGCTGCCGGCTGTCACCCTAAGAGACGCCTTGGACAGGCCGCTGTGGGCGCGGGTGCCCGGCAAGGGTTCACAAGCCGCAGGCCAGCGCCCGGCAGTACCCAGCCGCGCACTCCAGGCCTAAGCCAGGAGGCGATCACTAGAGGCCACCATCGCTACACAGTGTTACATTTGCCTTTAACTGGCGACGCGCCGCGTTAAAGGAAACCGCTCTCAGGCCCAAGCGTCGAGCTCCGGCAGGTCCCACTTCGTGTTTAGTCGGCGCTCTGCGCCACTGATCAAATCGAGGACATCCGTTGCCAGGTACGCACGGGTCCCGCGTTCCACTTCCTTGACCTGCACTACTCCTGAACCAGCCAGCTCTTCCAGTGCGCTCGAGGCTGCCACGAACGAGATCCCAAGCAACATCTGCGTCGCTCTGGCCGTCACGATCGGCACCCCTGGAAGTTGTTCCATCAGTCGCACCACGGCGGCGCCCTTGCGCGGCTGGCCTCGTCGGCCTTGAGACGCTCGAAAATGCGCCAGCTTGGCCTGCCAGGTCTTTCGCATGTGCGCCAGCTCGTCAGTGAAGCGCCTCGCCTCGGCGACGGCATCACGTGTAGCGGCCAGAAAGACGCGGATCCACGCATCCACGCCTGCCGCGGCGGCCGGGCTTCCTGGGTCGCCCACATACCGGTAGGCATTCAGCCCGGCGATGTACTCGCGGGCATGGGCCAAAAGTGACATAGAGATTGGCAGGACATGGCCGACGGCCAGGCCCTGACGGGCGAGGGCAGTGTGGATCAACGCGCGCCCTGTACGACCGTTGCCATCGTTGTATGGATGGATGGTCTCGAACTGGGCGTGCACTAGTGCCGCTTGGACGAGAGGCAGAGGGTGATCTTCGGAGATGAACCTCGCGAGATCATCCATGAGGGGCCCGACAAGTTCCGGGGCAGGAGGAACGTATTCCGCTCCGTGCGGACCATAGGCCGTTCCACCCACCCAGTTCTGCACGGTGCGAAGGAACCCTGAAGTCTCATGCTGTTCCGTCTCCACCATGAGCGCAGCCTGCAGGCTGTTGATGTCTTCCACCGTCACCGTCTCAGTCTCGGTTAGGGCAGTGACTGCTTGCCGCAGGGCTAGGACGTTGTTCACGACTTCTCGAGCGCTGTCGCTGATGCCGCGGTGAGACCGTTGTTCGTCGCCGGACTTGGTCGCAAGCATCAGTTCGAGGTGGGCGATGGCCCGAGCTGAAGCGACCACTCCCTCGATCCTCGACGAGGCCACGGCCTCGGAACGCAGGAGGAACCGTGCCAGTGATTCAAGGTGGGGGCTGGTAGGCGCAGCATCATTGAAGGACCGCACCAAGAGGTCAACCTCCGCGACCTCAGCCGCGAGCTCGGGCGAAAGTCGGATTTGTCGTCCGGTGAGCAAGTCCGGCTCGTACGCGGCGAACGTCCGGGGGTGCTGATCCTCCACAGCAGGCATCGCGCCAGGCTGTGATGACCAGTGCCGCTCCGAAAACCTTGCCACTAGACACGCTCCAAAGGTTCAGCCTCAGGCAGATCCATTTAAGGATAGTCTGTGCTCCGTGATGTTTGGTGTGATGCACGGAGCCGATCCGGCTGGCGGGGCACTCGCCTCGACTGCCGGGCATCGGTCTGCCAACACGCCAACATCACTTGCTTCTGGACGTGCTGGGGTGCGCCACACCACAGCGAGGTCAACGGTTCGATCATCGCCTCGGTCACTGACCGGGGAGCTCGTTCCATGGGGCAAAAGCGAAAAGGCGACCCCCAGGGCCGCCTCACCGGGCGACTTCGCCAAGCCGCCCATCGCCACCACTCGGGGAGCCACCCCGAGTTCTTTCCTGTCTGCCGCATCGAGCCGACTCAGTCGGCGTCACTTGTCGGCCTGCGGAGCCACCCGCACGCCGCAAGGGGAGGAGGAATCAACAACGGCCTGACCTGACCCATCCGCCTTGCGGCGGAATCCACTCTCACCCCCGCTGACCTGGAGTTTCACTTCAATCGGTCGAGCGGCCGGTCGTGTTGTGCCTTCATCCCTATGCAGTTCTGGAGCAGATCATAGCCGCCAGCCATAGGGCTAGTCCTGTATTGCCAAAAACAGGCTCGAACGAGTCTCCCCCGGACTTGGCCCCAAAAGGAACATATATCCCAAAAGAGGTCCATCGGCGAGGCGCCGCGCCCCGTCGGTGGCCGAACACACGTACTTCTACTGCCGAACTCGCGTCATCTAGTCCTCTACTGCTCAGCAGGGTTATGCGGACGCGCCTCTCGGCTGCGGTTCGAGCGCTGATCGCTGATCCGCGGCTGCGTGGCTGTACACACACGCAGGTCTTGGCTGCGGTTGTGCTCATGGGGAAGACGAACCATCGCACCGGGCAGGTCCAGGTGACGGCTCGGGAGCTGGGCCGGTGGCTGGGGGTTTCGGAGTCGAGTGTCGATCACGACGTGTTCCCTGACCTGGTGGCGGCGAAGGCGGTGACGACGGAGGTTGTCACCGCGTCGAGCGGCAGGGTCGAGGGGGTGTTGTGCCGTGTGGAGCCGGTGTGGGAGGTGCGTGGTGAGTACGGGGCTGCGCTAGCGCTCACGCGGAAGGAGTTCGCGGTCCTGCTGGGCTTGTTGGAGGCGTTGTTCGCTCCGGGGTGGGCGGGGGTCGATACGCCGGCGGGCCCGCTCGCGGAGCGTCAGCACAAAGGGGCGGCGACGGACCGGTTGGCGTTGCTGCTGCTGGTGCTGCATGCGCGTGAGGACGGGACGGTTCCTCTGGTCGGTGGGACGGTCCAGGGCGGGCGCGGTCGGTGTGCGGCGACGCTGGCGAAGTTGCTGGGGTGTTCGGTGTCGGGGGCGAGCAAGGTCCTGACGCGGTTGCGGCGGTGGGACGTGGTGGAGACGCCGTCGCGTCGTGCGGGTTCGGGGATGCGGGGCAAGCAGCTGCTGTTGGTGCCGGCGGTCGCGGAGGCGTCTGCCGGGGGACCTGCGTCCGCTGCTCCTGTCCCGTCCGGACCAGAGACTGCGGACGGTCCTTCCTCGGCCGGGCCGTCTGTCTGCCCGGGTTGCGCGGCCGTGGAGACGGCGGGGGAGGGGGAGGAGCCGGTTCGGTTGTCGGGGGAGGGGTGGTGCCAGGAGTCCTTCGAGGACCTCCTTGAGCAGCGCCCCGATACTGCACCCGGAGATCATGAGGCCTCTGTCGATGAAGAAGGCGCAGGTCAGGAGCTGGAGAGCGGCAGTATCGAGGGGGTGTTGCCGGAGGTTGAGGGGCGCTCCGGTGCCGCGTCCCTACACGCTGAGCACTCTGGGGTTGCTGAGGTTGCCGATGAGGGTGCGGGTAGTGGTGGGTTTTCCGGCTCTGCCGTCGGAGGCGGAGGTGGTCGGCGGGAGCGCGCGGGTACACGCGAGCACGCCGCTGGTTCGTCGGATGCCGCAGGCGGTGGGGCTGAAGGTGGCCCGCTGCGCGGGGAAAAGCCCGGTCAGCTCGGTTCTGGGGAGGGTGAGTTCGAACGCGGGCGACCGGTGTTCGCCCGTCCGGCGTCGTTGCCGCAGGACCTGGGTGAGGCGCTGGCTCCGGTAGCGGGGTTGTGGTCGCGGCTGGGCCGGTCGAGTACGCGGGCGTGGCTGGCCACGCTCGTGCGGGGTGAAGTCGGCCGGTTGCGGGGGCTGGTGGAGCCGGAGCTGGCGCAGCGGGTGCTGGCCGAGCGGCTGCAGCGCCGGCTGGATGAGCAGCTCAGTCCGGTGGTGGACCTGGTGAGCTGGCTGCTGAAGCGCGGGTTGCCGCAGCGGCCCGGGTGCTGGCAGACGGTGTGTGACGAGGGCCTGCGGATGGACACCCGGGGGGCGTGCGAGAGCTGCCGGGTGCTGGTGGGGGACCGGCGGGGGCTTCGGCAGCGGGTGGCCGAGCAGCTGCTTGCGGAGCGGCTGTCGGGCCGTGTGGTGATCGCGGAGCGGGAGGTGGGCCGGGAGGTCGAGCGGCGGCTGCACGAGGCCGTGCGCGAGGAGCTCGTGCGCAAGGCGGCGGCGCGGGAGCGGGCGGTGGCCGAGCAGGTGGTGCGGGAGGCCTCCTACGAGCTCAAGCGGCAAGCGTTCGCAGAGGCCCAGTGGGCGCGGGCGCAGGCGCCGTGTGTGGATTGCGGGCTGGACGGGGCGGCCGGACTGTGTCTGCAGTGCACGGAGCGGCGCGGGATCGAGGCCGCGGTGGGCGAGGCGACGGCCTTCGCGCTGGTGCTGACGTTCGATGCCGGTGACGCGGCCGGGACCCGCGCGTTGTGGCGGGACTGCGAGCGGGCGACCCGGGCCGTGCTGGAGGAACGCCTCGCGCGGCTCGGCGAGGACGGGCACGATGCCGCAGCGGTCACGTTTGCCGGGCGGCGGCTGATCGAGGAGCTGCGCGACCGGCGGCGGCGGGCGGCACTGGTGCGGCTCGGGCAGCACGAGGAGGCCGAGACGGCCGCGCGGATGGCGGCCGCCGCCCTGCGCCGCAAGCAGGTCGAGCCGAACGAACCGGAGGCCCGTCAGGCCGTGCGGGAGGCCGCGGAGGCGGCCCGCGTACGGGTTGCCGAGCGGTGGCTGGGTGAACTCCTCGCCGAGCTGCGCTGTGTGTGCTCGCTCGGCCCGGAGCCCGCCGAACGCACGGACTGGACGGTGGCGTTGCCCGCGTTGGCGGCTCAGCGGCTGCCGGAGGACCGGGCCGGTGCGGTGCGGGAGCGGGTGAGCGTGTGATCGGGATGCGCGTGTACGGGCTCGCCGTTGTCCGTGGCCGTCGGGGCACGGTTGCGGTTCGCAGGCGCCGTGGCCGGCTGGCGCCGGTTCGCGGGCCGGTGCCGCATGGCGTCGCCGACGACGCCGGGGTCGGCTGTCGGGTCACCCGGGCACAGGCGAGAGAGCGCTCGCACCCGAGCCGGAACGGGAGCGGGGCGGACGCCAGCGAGGCCCTGCCGCACGGGCATACGGCCGTGTGGGTGAGGGAGCGGCGGCTGCGGGGACGCACGAACCGGGACTCGGCCGGCGCCTGGTGGCTCAGGTCGGCACCGACGGCCTCTCGTCCTCAGGGCGGGGCGGCCCAGGTGCTGCGGCCGTGGGCGGGCGCGGGCCGGGAGACGGCGAGTGCGCCTTGACGCGGGGGCTGGAGTTGGCCCTTTGGTGCGCGGAGCAAGGGTGGTGGGTGCATCCGCTGCTGCCCGGGTCGAAGCGCCCGGCCGCAAACTGCCCCCAATGCCGGCCTCCGGCACCGGGCGAGCGTGCCGCGTGCGGGTTCGCCGGCCGCGACGCGGGGGAGTGCGGGTGCCTTACGGCGGGGCGCCACTGCCACGGGGTGCGGGCGGCGACGCGGGAGCGTGAGCTGGTCCACCGGTGGTGGCGCGGCCGGGACTTCGCCGTGGGGGTGGCCACCGGCCCGTCCGGCGTGCTGGTGGTCGACCTGGACGACCACCACCATCCGCTGCCAAAGCTGGAGTTGCTGCTGCCGGGGATCGACCTGACCGGCCACCCGGACGTGGGGCGGGTGCGGACCGGGGTGGACGTGCTCAAGCTGCTGTGCGGGGTGCGTCGGGCCGCGAGCCTGCTGGAGGCACCGCCGACGCTGACGGTGCGCACGCCGTCCGGCGGTGTGCACCTGTGGTACCGGGTTGAGGAGAAGGCGAGGTTCGTGCAGGGCGCGGGCCGGCTCGGGTGGCAGGTCGACGTGCGGGCCGGCTGGTCCACCGCGGTGGCGCCCGGCACCGTGACTGCGGCCGGCCGCTATCAGCTGGTCGGGCCTGAGCGGCGTTTGGCCCGGCTTCCGCGCTGGCTCGCGCTGGAGCTGGCCCGCGTCGGCTTGCGCACCCGCGATCCCGCACTGTCCCCGCCGCGCCGGCCCCGGCTGCCCCGCCCGGGCCCGGACCACCGGCCCCACGATGCACGCGCGTATGCCGCCGCGGCGCTGCGCAGGGAGCTCGCGACCGTGGCGGCGGCCCGTACCGGCCGCAACGACCTGCTCAACCGTGCCGGGTTCCGTCTCGGCCAGCTGGTCGGGGCCGGCCTGCTGGAGCACGACCAAGTTCACCAGGCGCTCACCGAGGCCGCCGCACTCGCCGGGGTCGACCCCGGCGAGGCCAAGGCGCAGTCCACCATCCGCCGCGCACTCCAGGCGGGCATCCGCTCGCCGCGCACCATCCCGATTCCGGGAGCACGGTCATGAACCACCCCCTCACCACCCGCGCGGCACTGCCCTTCCCGGCCCGGGAACCACACCCCGCCGACCCCACGCCCGAGCAGGGCGGACCCGGGGAGCCGGAGTCTGCGCCGCCCCCGCCGGCGCGGGCCGCGGAGCGGGGGCCGAAGCTGACGCAGGCCGACGTGCTGTTGCGCCTGGGCATGGACGAGTACCACCTGGTGCAACACGACAACACCTCCTACGCCGTCCCCTTGGACGGCCCCCCGATCGCCCGCCCGCTGCGCGCCAAGGGCGGCTTCGGCGGCACCGGCAGCCTGCGCCAACTCCTCAACCGCTCCTACGTGCTGCGCACCGGCCGGGCGCCGGGCCAGGGCTCGCTCACCGACGCGATCGCGGCCATGGACGCCCTCGCCCTGGACGCCGAGAAACAGCCGGTCCACCTGCGCGTCGCCCCCGACCCGGTGGACCCCCACGGGACCTGGCTGGACCTGGGCCGCGCCGACGGGCTGAGCGTGTGCATCGAACCGGGCACCTGGTCGGTCACCACCCCGCCCGTCCACGAGGGCCCCTTGTGGAGGCGTACCAAGCTGACCGGTGAACTGCCCCTGCCCGAACGCGACCCGGGCGGCTGGCAGACGGGCATCGGGCTGCTGCGCGAGCTGTCCCCGCTGTCCGAGCAGGCCTGGCCGCTGGCCGTCGCCTGGCTGCTGGCCGCACTCCGCCCGGACATGCCCCGCCCCGTCGCCTACTTCAACGGCGAACGCGGCACCGCCAAGTCCACCGCCGCCCGCCAGCTGCTGCGGCTGATCGACGGGATCGACGCCGAGGTGCGGGGCACGCCCCGCAGCGAGGACGACGGCGCCGTCGCCGCCTCGGCCGGCTGGACCATGGGCCTGGACAACCTCGCCGGCATCCCCCAGTGGCTCAGCGACTTCCTGTGCCGGGCCGTCACCGGACAGTCCGTGGCCAAACGCGAGATGTACACCGACGACGACGTCGCCTCCTGGTCCTACCAGCGCCCCCTCCTGCTGACCGGCATCGACGTCGGCGCCCTCGAACCCGACCTCGCCGAACGCCTCCTCCCCTTCACCCTGGACACCATCGGCCCCAAGTCCCGGCGCAGCGAACGCGACCTGTGGACCAGCTACCGTCGCGCCCACGCCCGCATCCTCGGCGGCCTCCTCGACCTGGCCGCCCTGGTCTGGGCGAAACTCCCCGACGCCGCCGACCAGCTCACCCAACGCCCCCGGATGGCGGACTGGGCCGAACTGCTGTGGGCCCTGGACGCCGTTACCGGCTGGAATTCCCTGGCCACCTACACCGGCTCCCAGCACGCGATCACCGACGACGTCATCGACGCCGACCCCGTCGCCACCGCCCTCACCCGCTGGGCCCGCACCACCGGCACCACCCACTGGCAGGCCCCCACCAGCCAGATCGACGAAACCCTCCGGCCACCCGGACCCCTCCCGGAGAAGTGGCCCAAGACCACCGCGCTGCTCTCCGCACGCCTGACCTCCCTCGCCCCCGCCCTGCGACAACGCGGCATCGACATCCGCAAACTCCCCCGCAGCAGCACCACCCGCGGCTTCCTCATCACCCTCGACCCCGACCCCAGTCCAAGCACCTGACGCTGGCCGTATCCCGCCCCACTCCCAAGGCGCCGCGGGCCCTCGCGATGCCCGCCCACGCCCCCGACACCGCGCCCCTGCACGGCACTTGACAGCCACCTCGGACACCCCACCAGCGCAGATGCTCATGCGACCGCCCCGGGACAGCCGCCGCGCCAGCGTGACCATCATCCAACTACCGCGGCGTGACCCGACCGGCCACCGCCTTGTGACCGTTCAGGCTGGTTGGCGGCTCCCACACGTCGACGAGGCACTCCACCAGCGAAAGCGCAGCTCACATGCTCGTCGTCGGCATCTCCGCCACCAGCCGTGAACACCCGCCATCTACTCGGTCACGGCCGCCGACTACCCGCCACGCTGCAGTTGTCCGGTGCCAGTGAATCTTGACCATTTGGCATACTTTGACCACTGCCTGCTGGCACAGTGGCGTCAACTGCTGGGTTACCGGGTGAGAGCGGCGAGATAGGCGTCTAGGGGCTGCACATACCCCGGGAGGGGTTCGAAAAGGTTCCACCAGCGGATGGCCGCAATCTCTTCGGTGGGCTCGAAGGCGCGGGCCTCGGTGCAGGACCCCGCGTAGAGGGCCAGATACTCGGCTCGCCGGTCAGGCGCCAGCACGAACCGCGCATAGCCGATGAACCGCAGCCGTTCATCAGACTGCTGCCCGCTCTCCTCCATCAACTCGCGCGCGGCAGCCTGGCGAGGGGATTCCCCCTCTTCGACGCTACCCCCTGGAAGCTCCCAGGACTGGCGGTACCGATCGAAGACCATAAGGACGCGACCGGCTCGCCACAAGGTGACCAACGCCGCCGGCAGCGGGGCGTCCTGCGGCGGCGCTGCCTCGCCGCCCCGTGAGAACGAGATTAAGGAGTTACCACGGCCGTCGACTGCCAGCGGTTTATCTGCGGGGAAGGCCACGGTGTGGATGCTTCCCCGTACGACTCCACGAGAAGCCCTGCCATCGCGCTCCGGCCGGTCAAAGTGGCAAACGGTCAGGGCTCACTGTCCCAGGCCAGCAATGACGCACCCTGACGCAGGCCATGACGCAACCACATCCACCCACACCAGTGTTGACCTGGATGTCATCCCCGGCACTGGCGCTGATGACGCAATGACGCTCTCGTACCCTTTCTCACTAAATAGAAAGAAGAGGGGGCGGAGAATCAGAGACATGGTGCGCTGTAGCGTCACCTGCGTCGTGGCGGGACGAAGTGCCAGGTCAGCCAGCGTTCCACCCCACAAGGCCGGGAGAGCCGAGCGTCAGATGACAGCGTCACCGCCGCGTGGAAAGCATCACCAAGGCGGAACAGGCGAGGAGAGCGTCACAGCCTGCCACTGACACCCAACACGCCCCCTCACCGGCTGCGCGCCTCCTTGTTGCAGGGCCAAGGCCACGACGGCAGCACCGGCAGCACCTGCCATGGCCGAAACCGCCTGGACCACATCACCGGTGCAGGACAATCCTGACGGAACCCAGGCCGGGCAGAGAAGGGACACAGACAGCGGTGCGACCCAGCGAACAGATGCGCGGTCTCGGAATCGTCCAGTACGGCGCGCCGATCCTGGCCGAGCCCACCCGCACTTTCCATCTCCCGTCCGAGCGGGCCCAGGCCGACACCGTTGTGCACCACCTCTTCGCCGTCATGGAGCGGCTCGCCAGGGCCCACGACTTCTCCGGCAAAGGTCTCGGCCTCGCGGCCCCGCAGATCGGCATCAACCGCGCGGCGGCCGTCGTCCGTGCACCCCACGCGGATCCGATTGTGCTGCTCAACCCCCGGATCATCGAAGCCTCCCAGGCGACCGACGAACGGTACGAGGGGTGCCTGTCACTCTTCGACGTACGGGCCCTCGTCCCCAGGGCGCTGCAGATCACGGTCGAGACCGCGGCGCCCGACGGCACCACGGCGACAACGGACTACGAGCACGGCACAGCCCGCCTGATCGCCCACGAGATCGACCACCTCAACGGGATAACTCTGCTGAACCGCATGAATCCCGGCGTCGAACCCATCCCCGTCGAGGAGTACCGCACCCGCCCCGAGGCCACCGGCCAGCCCTGGACGTACGAGTGAGCGAGCAGCAACACGATCACGGAGAAACGCAGTGAGGGCCCATGTGTGAGCGCCCGCCCTCGGAAGACGTGCAAGAGGATGGAGGGGGCGACGTCGAGGCGCCCCTGACCGGCGGGCGCCTCACTCACGGCGTCGTACAGGTCGGCGGCACGGTCCGAAGGCCCGTATCGGCCTTGTCGCCCTTCGCCGCACGGCTGATGCGTCACCTTGAACAACGTCGATTCGCCGGTGCGCCCCGCTAACTGGGCCTCGACGACGCAGGACGGAACATGTTCAGCTACCTGCCCGGCACCGTGCCAGCGAAGTTCCAGCGACATCAGCTCATCGCCGCCCGAAACGTTTGATCGCGCGCCCCCGATCACAGCGGGCCCTGCGCGCCCAGCGGACCGCACCACGATCGCGGGCGGTGCTGCCGCAACTGCCTTATGGTCCGTACGCTTTGGGAATGCCGACAATCGCAGAGCCCAAGTACGGTGCCGTGATCTTCGACTTCTTCGGGGTCCTGACCTTCAACATGGTCGAGGTGATCTCCTACTTCGAGGACCGGGAGAAGCTGGCCCGAGGCACCTTCCTGCGCGCCTGGGCCGACCCACGAGGGCAGGACCTCTTCCGGCAACTGGAACTCGGCGAGATCACCCAGACCGACTGGAACAACGGCTTCGCTGCCCTGATCGGCGTCGCTCCGGACAACCTGATGGCCCGCTACCTCAACGACGCCTTCCCGGCCCACCAGGTGATCAAGGTGGCCCGGCAGGCCCGCACTGCCGGGATCAAAACCGCGGTCGTGTCCAACAGCCTCGGGCGGGAGCCGTACGACCCCTACGCAGGCTTCGACTTGCACGGCGCCTTCGACGAGGTTGTGTTCTCTGCAGAGCACGGGGTGCGTAAGCCCGACCCCGCGATCTTCCGCCTGGTCCTCGGCAAACTCGGCGTGCCGGCCGAGCGGTGCCTGTTCGTCGATGACAGCGAAGAGAACCTGGCTGCCGCCTACCGGCTCGGCATCACGCCGCTCCTGGCGCTGGACGAGAAAGTCGTCGCGCGGCGTCTGCGCGAAGAACTTGGCCTACCCGACCTGTAGGAACTCCCGCACAGCGGCGTGCGAGGTGTGCGGCGCCAGCTTCTCGCGGAGCCCCTTCAGCTCCGAGGCCGAGCGCGCAGAGTCCACCGAACCGAGGCACCTGGCCGCGTGGCGTGCGGTGGCGACCGCAGCGTCTAGATCGTGCATGGCGAGATGTGCCTCGGCCGCGCGAGCGAGGTAGATCGCGTGGCTGCGCGGGTACTCCTCGTCGCCCGGGTACGCCGCTGCCATGCCCGCTTCGAAGCGGCGCAGCGCCTCGGCGGGATCGCCGAGCTGCAAGGCGGACGAGCCTGCGATCATCTCGATCTCGCCGTAGTCCACCCAGTACAGCGTCTTCGGATCGTCATCATGCGCGCCCTTGCCCAGCGCCTGGCGGGCGATGTCGAGTTGCCGGGCGCACGCCTTCTTCGCGCCCGTCTTCGACAGGGCGCGGGCGGTGCGGGCCGCCAGCATGGCGTGCATCCGCGGAGTCGCCTTCCGCCTCACCTGCTCCTCTGCCGTCTCCAGCAGCGACACCGCTCTGCCCGCCTGTCCGGGGGTGGAGTAGCACTGGATCGCGGCGAACGACAGCGCGTACGCGCCGCTGATTGGATCGCCGGCCTCGGCGGAGGCCCGGAACGAACCGTCGAAGAACCGCTGGGCGATACCGGGGCGGCTCTGGTCGAACGCCGCCCATGCGACCTGCCGGGCCGCTTCCGACGCCATCGAGTACAGGTGGTCCAGTGCCGGACCGTGGTAGCGGCGCGACTTGATCTGCGTGACGATCAAGGACAGCTCGCTTCGGGCGAGCTGGTACACCTCGCCGCTGCCCAGCTCGTCATCCATATGCCGCAGGTAATCGAGCCGGTCGCCGATATGGGCTAACAGCGCCGGGCCGCCCGGTACCTCTCCGTGCACCCCGTCTGCTCTGCCCGACCCGAGGGCCTTGGACCAGCTGCTCGCTGAGAGGGTGAGCGCCGCCCCGGCCGAGAGGAAACCTCTGCGATCCACGCTGCTCCCCTTCAACAGGTCGGTCAGAACGGTCAGGCTCCCTGGCTGGTCCCACGGCACCGCCGTGGCGGCTGCGGAGCCGGTCTCGTGCAGCGCCGCCGTGAAGGCGCCGCCGGTCTTCAGCACTCGGTCGTAGGCGGCAGCGACAGCCGGGGTCACCGACCTGTTCCCGTTCTCCACGTTGCGCAGGTACGCCTCGCCGAACCCCGCCTCACGGGCGAACCTCGCCCAGACGACGCCGGATGCCCTACGCGCCTCCCGCATATGGTCGCGGAGCTGATCAGACATAGGGGACCGCCTCACTGCGTGGGATCGGTGCTGGATCGGTGCACGCCATTGTCCAGCACGCCGTCACGGTGTGTTCTCAACTCGACACGTGCGCAAGGCACTTCGCGCAATCCCGCACCGCCGCGACCGGCGGTGCCAAGCCACGCGGTAGCACCAGACCGCTGGCTGCACACCCACCTCAGCAGTTCCTCCCTCAAGGAACAGGAGCAGTGATGAGCACGCAGACCATCCAGCGGACGGCCGGCACCCCCGAGCCCGCCGCGGCCGACGCCGAGACGGACGACCCGTTCCACCTCGACATCACCTTCATCGAGAACACGCCGGACACCGAGACGGTGCTCATGTGCAGCACCGGCGACACCTGCGGCTCCTCCTGCCCGAGCGCCTGTTCCGGCTCCACGGTGTAACCGGCCCGGCCCAGCCCCGCGGTGTGGGCCGGACGGGAGCCCTCGTCCAGCCCACACCCCCCGCCCAGAACGGAGGGTCATGACACGCTCCCGACACAGCCTGTACCAGAGTGCCGGCGAAGGGATCCTGCGCGCGGCCGCGCACGTCACCGGGCCGGACATGCCGCCCTGGCCGGGACCCGACGCACAGGCCGAACACTGGCGCTCATGGCTGGCCGCGGTGTGGGCCGATGACACCTTCCGGAAGACCGTCTCCGACGCCAGCCCGGATCTGAGCTGTCAGGTGCAATCCATCATCGACGGGCGGTCGCACAAGGTACGCCGGGTCCGGCGGGCCGCCCTGGCCGCCGCCCGGTACGCGATCAGGTACACCAGCCGCTCGGCCCCGTTCGGCCTGTTCGCGGGTGTCGCGCTGTTCGAGTTCGGCGGTGCGGCCGAAGTGCGCGTCGGGGACCAGCACCTGGCGGTCCGCCGGCCGGACCCGGTGGCGCTGGACACGGCGATCAGTGACTGGGAGACGGGCAGCGAGCGGATGTCCGACATCGAAGTCTGCGTCAACAACCTCGCCCAGCAGCGGGACGGGCGCGTCTACATCCCCTCCGAGGGCGCCTCGGAGTTCTCGCTCGCGCTCACGCCTGCCCTCGCGCTAGTCCTCGACGCCGCCCGCACACCGATCCAGTACGCGGCCCTGGCGGAAAAGCTCGCCGCCGAGTTCCCGAACACGGCCGAACATCACCGGGCAGGGATGCTTGCCCAGCTCCTGCAGGTGCGGCTACTGCGGTCCTCGCTGCGCGCTCCCGCCACCGTCGCCGACCCGACCGCACCCCTGCCGCCTGCTCTGCGGGAGGCCACCCAGATCCATGTGACGGCGCCGGATCTGCGGCTGGACGCCACGGTGCGGCTGCCGAAGGCAGTCCTGACGGAGGCGGAGACCGCCGCCACGGTTCTGACCCGGCTCGCCATGCATCCGGCGGGGACCCCCGCATGGCGCCGCTACATCGAGCAGTTCGCCGACCGCTACGGCGAGAACGTCAACGTGGCTTTGGACCTGGTGACGGACCCCGAGCAGGGCCTGGGATTCCCCGAGGGGTTCGGCCGCGTATCCGAGCCGCCCCGCCCGATGACCCGGCGAGACCGGCTGCTGCTGGAGCTCGCCGGTACCGCGGCCCTCGAGGGCCGCACCGCGGTGGCGCTGTCCGGCGCGATGATCGAGGAGCTGGAGGCGGCCGCCGGGAAGCGCATGATCAACCCGCCCCATCTCGAACTGTGCGCGCAGGTCCAGTCCGGCTCGCCGCAGGCTCTGGAGCACGGCGACTTCCGCCTTCGGGTATCCACCGCCTCCCGCGCGGCAGGCTCGTTCGCGGGCCGGTTCTGGCACCTGTTCCCGTCGGCCGGCGCCGGGTATGCCGGTCTGCCCACGGTCGAGCCCGGCGCGGAGCTGGCCCAGTTGTCCTTCCACGCCGGCCGCGTCCGGGCGGATCTGCTCACCCGGGCCCCGCAGGTGCTGCCCCGGCTGGTCAGCGTCGGGGAGTTCCGGCACCGGGAGCAGGGGGTGCTGTTCCCGTCCGATCTGGCCGTGGGATTCCGCGACGGCCGCCTCTACCTCGCCGAAGCCGCCACCGGCACCCGTCTGGAGCTGCTGGCGCCGACCGCGATCAACTTCGTGTGGAACAACTACACCCCGCCCCTGGCCCGGTTCCTCGCCGAGATCAGCCGATCCGCAGCCCCGCAGGTGTCCTGGTTCGACTGGGGCGCTGCCTGGACGCTGCCCTTCACCCCGGCACTGCACTACCGGCGGACGATCCTGACGGCAGCACGCTGGAAGCTGCGGGCCCGCGATCTGCCCGGCCGCGCCACGACGCGCGATGAGTGGGCCGGGCAACTGCACGCCTGGAGGCGACGCTTCGGCATGCCGGACCGCGTGCTGCTGGCCGAGGACGACCAGCACCTGCCGCTCGACCTGCGCCAGAACATGCCCGTGGACCTGCTGCGCGCCCACCTTGACGCCAGCCCGACCGGGGTCGCGGTGCTGTACGACGCGCCGCCCCCGGACGCCGACGGATGGATCGGCGGACGGGCCCACAGCATCGTCATCCCACTGAAGGCGCGCTCATGACAGCCACGGCAACCCCGCCCAGGACGCAGGAACTCTCCGAAGGCGCACTCGGGATGGCCCTGCTGCACATCGAGCGCGATGACCTCGCAGCCGCGCGACACAGCCTGGCCCAGGCCGTTGCGGGCGGCGTCAGCGCCGGAGGCAACGCGTCCCTGTTCCACGGCGCCCCGGCGCTAGAGTTCGTGCTCGGCCGCGCCGGGCGTACCGACCCCGCTGTACGGGACGCCGTCGACCGTGTGGTGGCCGCCCGACTGGCCACAGCTCGCAGCCGGCAGGCGACCGGGGAGCTGACACGTCCGGCGGAGTTCGACCTCATCCGCGGCCTGACCGGGCTGGGCGCGCTCCTGCTGACCCGCGGCGCGCCCTCGCCGCTGTTCCATGGGGTTCTGGCCTATCTGGTCTCCCTGGCCCGGCCGGTTCGTGTTGATGGCCGGGAGCTGCCGGGATGGTGGTCGGCGGTGGGGCCCGCCCACCAGGAGATGCCCGGCGGGCACAGCGACAACGGCGTCGCACACGGCATCGCCGGCCCCTTGGCGGTGCTCTCCCTCGCCGTCCGGCACGACGTCCAGGTGCCGGGACAGCGCGACGCCATCGACGTGTTCGCGCGCTGGCTGGACACCCACGGCTGCTGCTACTGGACCACCCACGACCAACTGTCACTCCCACCCCAGCCGGCACCCGCGCGACCGTCCTGGTGCTACGGCCGGCTCGGCATCGCCCGCACCCAGCAACTGGCCGGGATCGCGCTGAAAGACCCCGCCCGCCGACGCGCGGCGGAAGACACCGCCATACGCACGCTGACCGATCCGACCCTCCTGCGGCTGATCACCGACGCCTCGCTGTGCCACGGCTGGGCCGGCCTGCTGACCGTCGCCCGCGCAATGGCCGACGACAGCAACACTCCAGACCGGTTCGCACCACTGATCGACGACCTCACCCTGCGCCTCGCCGCCGACCTGGACCAGCTGCCCAAGCCCGGATTGCTGGAAGGCCGCACCGGCGCACACCTGGCACTGGACGGCACCAACAAGACGGACTGGACCAGTGCCCTGCTGATCACCTGACCACCTCTCCCGCCAGCCGAACCGAGCCCCCATCGACCAGGAGCGCCCACGACCATGGCCGAAGACCTCCCCGAACTACCCGCCGAAAGGGGCTGGTGGCACGCCAGCGTGTCCTTCCCAAACGGCGGAGGGGTGCCCCAACACGCCGCTCAGGCGCTGTCGTCCGCACTGTCCGACCAGCGGTTCCACTTCCTGCGCAAGGACGGCGGACTACGGCTGCGCACCGAACGCCCCGCGGCCGACGTGCTGGACCGACTCGTCGCCGCCGGCCAAGCCAGCGGCTGGACCGGCGGCATCTACGAGCCGGAGACCGAAGCGTTCGGCGGCCCCGAAGGCATGACCGTCGCCCACGACCTGTTCTGCGCGGACAGCCGCGCCGCCCTGGACCAGACCGGCATCCCCGGCGCCAGAGAGCGCTGCGTCCTGCTGCTCTCCACCATGATCCGGTCGGCCGGCCTGGACCCGTTCGAGGCCGGCGACGTATGGGCGAAGATCGCCTCCCTACGGCCACCCGCCACCCCGCCCACCGGCCCGGCCCTCGACCAGGCAGTTGAGGCCATGCGGCGCCTCATGAACGCGGACGCAGCCCGGCGGCCGGACGCCGAACCCGGCTGGAGCGAGCGCGTCGCCGCATTCGAGGACACCGGCCGCCAGCTGAGACGGCTCGCCTCCGAGGGCCGCCTGACGCGAGGCCTGCGCGCCGTCCTCGCCCACCACGCGATCTTCGCTTTCAACCGCGCCGCAGTACCCGTCGACGAGCAGGCCGCCACCGCATGGCTCGGCCGTCAAGTCGCCTTTCCCGAAAGGGGAACAGCCGACGTGTTCACCCGCCAGCCCCCCTCCCCGGACCATAACCTCACTCGCATGGAGAGCACCCTGACTTCCGTCACCGACCCCGCTGAACTGCGCGAAGCACTCGTGAACCGCTTCACCGACAGCGGCCACCTGCGCACCCCCGACGTCATCGCCGCCTTCCGGGCCACCGAGCGCCACCGCTTCCTCCCCGGCGTCAACCTCCAGGCCGCGTACGTCAACGACGCCGTACCCATCAAGCACGACGCGACGGGCGAGATGATCTCCTGTATCTCCGCACCCTCGATCGTCGCCACCCAACTGGAGCAGCTCGGCGCCCAGCCCGGGCACAAGATCCTCGAAGCCGGCGCGGCCACCGGCTACAACGCCGCCCTCCTCGGCCACCTCGTCGCGCCCGGCGGCCACGTGTGGACCATCGACGTCGACCAGGACCTCGTCGACGGCGCAAGCAAGAACCTCGCCGAGGCCGGGGCCACGAACGTGACCGCCGTACTGGGCGACGGCGCGGCCGGTCTCCCCGAGCACGCCCCCTACGACCGCATCCAGTTCACCGTCGGCGCCGGCGACGTTCCCGTGCGGATCCTCGACCAGCTCGCCCCCGGCGGACGCCTGGTCCTCCCGATGCGGATCCGTGGCAGCATCTCCCGTAGCTTCGCCTTCGAACGCGACGGCGACGGCAAGACCTGGAAGACGGTCTCCTGCGAGATGGCCACCTTCGTGCCCCTGCGCAAGGGCGTCTGCGACGACGTCTACACCCTCGTTCCCCACGAGGGTGAGGGCAATGTGCGCCTGGAGACATTCAGTGAACAGGAGGTGGACCGCGAAGCGATGCGCACCGTCCTGGACCAGCCGCAGACCACGCTCTACACCGGCGTGAAGTTCCGCAAGGGTGCCCCCTGGGAGTGGATGTACCTGTACCTGGCGTGCGTGCTGCCCAACGGCCTGTCCCGCATGCCCGGCTCCCGGCCCGGTTACGCCCCGAGTTTCGGATGGGGGGCCATGGCCGCCCTCGACGGTGACACGCTCGCCTACCTGACCCAACGTGAAGGCGAGGACGAGCAGGGCAAGTTCTGGGAGGTCGGCGTCACCGGCCACGGCTCGCGCGCCGCCGAGCTCACTGACCACGTCGTGACTGAGATCGGCGAGTGGCACCGCGGCTGGGGCAACGACGGGCCGGAGCCCGGCTTCCGGATGGCCGTCGGCGACGCCCGTGACCAGCTGCCCGCGGCCGAGCCGCGCTTCGTGATCGACAAGGCCTACAGCCGCCTCGTCGTCGACTGGCCGCGCAAGGACTGAGCCGATGATCCCGCCGATAGCCAGCCGCATCCCGCTGGTCCGCCGAGCCAAGAAGCCCGCGCTACCGCTGGACGAACGCCTCACCCTCCTGAGCCGGCTGACTGTCGCGCCCGCAGGTGCGGCCCACCACGACCTGGTGGCCCGCACCTGCTCGGTCCTCAACTACGCCGCGCTGATCGCCTCCGACGTCGGCATGCCCGACCTCGCAGCCGACCTGTGCTGGAGGCAGCACGAGGTCTTCGCCGACGCCGGACAGCACACCGGCGACATCGCGGTGATGTCGCTCATGCCGATCATCAACATCTCCCGGCTGCTGACCCGCGAGGGCGACGGCGAAGCCGCCTACGACGTACTCACACGGCTCTACCGCGCCGCCCAGCAACGCGGCACCGCCGACATCCGGGGCCACGCCGTCGACCTGTCCACGCTGATCAACACCGACGCAGACCACCAGACCATCTGCAAGGAGCTGTGGGTCACCGTCCTCGTCGACGGCGCCAGGGCCCTGGCCCGCGTCGGCCGCTGGACCGAAGCCGCCGACGCCATGACCGCGCATCGCGGCATCGGCAACCGCCTCCTCGACGGGCGCCAGATCAAGATCATGGCGCTGATGGAAGACGGCCTGCTCCGACAGGCCCGCGACACCATCGACTCCACCACCTCCACAGAGGCGTGGGAGAACGTCATCGCCGCCCTCCTGCGCATCTGCTGCAGGACTGAAGCCTCACCGGCACCGCGGCCGGAGCTGGATGCCGCCATGCAGGCGGCACACGGCCTGATCGCCACGCCCGACCCCGAGACCGCCGTGTTCCAGGCCCGTGTCGGCCTGTGCGCCCTCGACCTGGACGACGAGATCAGTCCCCGCGCCGCCCTGCTGCGCAACGCCGTCGTCGACGTCGCGCTCCTCGACGCGTACGCCGCCCGCGACGTCCTCGGCCACCAGCCGACCTGCGCCCACATGACCAGTGCGGCCCGGCAGAAGCTGGACGCCGTGCTCGCGGGATCGAGGCTCGGCGCTGGGAGTCTTCCACCAGCGGACATGGACGCTCTGACGGCGGCCGTGGACGAAGCCGAAGTCGCACTCCGTAGACTTCTGTAACCCGCTTGGTCAAGGTCGTCCCGGCCTCGCCGTGGTGGCGCCGGCCTGGCTCGACTCATCCGTCCTGCCCGTCGTACCCGAGCGCTGAGCGGCGGGCCCTGATCGCCACCCGCACCGCCAAGGATGCCTGACTCCACCTCACGCGGCGGTGGCGATCTCGCCGTCACTCTCCCCAGACCCTGCGCGACGGGCCCCGGCCAGGGTGCGAATGTCCAACGACAGCAGCGCGCATCCCACCGCGAGCACCACCAGTCCCGCACCGCCGGCGGCGATCACGGCCGGACCGAACACGGCGGCCAGCGGCCCGGCCACTGCCAGTGCCAGCGGCGCCAAAGCAAGGCAGCCCAGCAGATCGATGGACGAGACCCGTGAGATCGCCTCTGCCGGCACCTCGCGCTGCAGGCAGGTGCGCCACATCACCATCGTCACGTCCCACGCGACCCCGGAAACAAGAGCACCGGCCACCACCAGCAGCAGCGGAGCACCCGCCGCCAGCAGCAGCGCAGGCAGCGCGGCCGCCGCCGTACACACCGTGGCCAGCAGCATCGGCCGTGCCGGACGCAGTCTCGCCGCCCAGCCCGCACCGCCGATCTGCCCGACCACCTGCGCCACCATCACCGCGGACCACGCCCACGCCCCGCCGAGGTACTGAGTGGCGAGCATTGGTCCGAGCACGCCGTTCACGCAGTTGACCACCGCGATCACCAGCGTGAGCTGGCTGGTCGTCACCCACAGCCACTCGTGGCGGCGGAACTCGTCCCACCCCTGGCGCAGATCCGCCAGCACCGTGCCCCGATAGCGCACCGGGCGCGGCGGCACAGCCCGGCCCAACGACGCGAAGATCCCCGAGCACACGGCGAACGACACTGCGTCCAACGCGAGGGCGATGGCGGGCCCGACCACGCTGACCGTCGCACCCGCGAGGGCCATGCCCGCCAACCGCGCCGTATTCGTCGAGACCTTCAGCAGCGCGTTCGCCTCCTGGCGGTCCTCCTGCGGTACGAGGTCGACGACCACGCCCTCAAGCGCCGGGGAGAACAACGCCCGGGTCACACCGCCGGCCGCCGCACACACCGCCATCCAGACAACGGGCCCGTTGTAGTAGAACAGCGCGGCCTGCACCGCCCAGAGGGCGGCCGCGGCGGACTCGGTCACGGTGATCAGACGGAACCTCGACCGCACGCGGTCCCCGAGCACCCCGCCCAGAAGTACGAACAGCAGCTGCGGAATCGCCTGGCACGCCAGCACCAGCGACAGCGCCGCAGGCGAGCCGCCCGGCATCTGCAGCACACCGAAGGACAAGGCGATGGGCCCGAAAGCGCTCCCGAAAACGGACGTGAAGCGGGCAACGGCAAGGCGGCGGAAGTTCGGTGCACTCTTCAGTAAGCCGAAGCTGCGGCGGGAAATCACGCCCGGACCCTACCGACGCCCGGACCGGATTGCCCCGATAACGACGACAATCACCGGAGCAGCCGGACTGTTGCACGCCCGAGGAAGGAAGGGGATGACTGACATCTCGCCCTCTGGAGACACACCAGCAGATGCAGGAGCCGCCGTCGAGGTGCCCCTGACCGGGGGACGCCTCACCCACGGCGTCGTACAAGTCGGCGAAACGGTCCGAAGGCCCGTATCAGCCTCGTCGCCCTTCGTCGCACAACTGCTGCGCCACCTTGAACAACACGGATTCGCCGGTGCGCCCCGCTACCTGGGGGTCGACGAGGCGGGACGGGACATCTTCAGCTACCTGCCCGGTACCGTGCCGGCGAAGTTCCAGCAGTGGACCGACGCTCAGGTGGGCGCCGCCGGTGTCCTGCTCCGCAGGCTGCACGACGGTACGCGGGGCAGCACGCTGGCCGGACGGTTCCCAGTCGTCTGCCACCACGATCCCGGCCCCAACAACACCGTGTTCCTCAAAGATGTGCCAGCGGCGTTCATCGACTTCGACACCGCAGCCCCCGGCGAGCCGCTTGAGGACGTCGGATACGCCGCCTGGACCTGGACGATCTCGGCCCGCCCCGATCGAGGACCGGTCGACGTCCAGGCCGCTCAGGTGCGCTTGCTTGCCGACGCGTACGGCCTGGACCGGCACGAGCGCCAGCGTCTGGTCGCGGCCATTCTGGAGCGCCAGAGCCGCAATGCCCGGTTCTGGGCTGATCGGGCCCGGAGCCCTTCGGAGCCCGGCCCCGGTATGGACGTCATCCAGGCGCGAGTCGAGTGGAGCCGCCGCGAGCACGCCTTCGTCTGCGCTCACCGCGCAGCGTTCGAGAGTGTTCTGGGCTGACCGGGAGACGCGGACTGGTGGCATGGGTCCGGCCGGGGCGAAGTTTGCCGGACCGCTGTAGCGGACGAGCAGGTCACCGCGCCGGTGAGGACCGGGACTTCGGACTGTCCATGGGGATGGTCAACGTGGGCCACAGCGTGATGAGCGGCTCCCGCCCGGGGCAGACCGCGGCAGGCGTCCCGGTGGCGCTCGACGTCAGTCTCGGTGCCCGACCTGCTCAAGGAGCGTTCGTCGGCGCGCGCATCATCCCTTCGAGGGCTCCCGCCGGAGACACGGCGCCAACTCCGCCACGCGGCCTTAGAGTTGTCGCCGTTCCACGACGCGCCCAGCTGGGGAGGTCCCGTTGTATCGTCGGCACCGGCCTGACGCCGCTCCCACCGTGCCGTTCGCCCGGCTTTCCTCTTCATGACCTCGCCTAGCATCCCGCAGTCCTTACGGATCCTGTGGCTCGGCACCTCGATCATGGAACACCGCCAGGCCCACAGCCCGCGACTGACCGAACCCGCCACCCTTGCCCAGGTCGGCGAGACGGTCCGGATCACGGAGCACCGCTCCACCGGCTATGTCCACCGCGTCCACCTGGTGCTCCAGCTCGCCCATCCCCGCGTCTCCTTCATTTGCGACAACCGCGGTCAGGGCGGCGCAACCTCCCGCGACCTAGCCACCGCCGCCCACGCCCTCTCGCCGCACCTGCGGTACGACCTCGCGGTCTACGGATGCGGCATCAACGACGTCTGGCGCACCCATCAGGGGCGCACGGCCGAGGCCGTGTCCATCCAGGAGTACGCCGAGAACTACGCCGCCACCCTCGCCCTCCTGACCGGGCAAGCCCGCCGCACTCTGTGCGTCTCCGAAACTCCGTTCGGTCCGGTGTGCTCTCCGGAGAGCGTCGACTCCATGAACCGTGACCTCGACCGCTACAACCAGGCCGCCGCCCGGACCGCCGCTGCCGCCGGAGTCCCGTATATCGACGTCTGGACACCGTTCACCCGGACCGCCCGCGAATTTGCGCACCAGTCAGGGCGGGAGCAGCCGACGCTGTGGAGCGACGGCGTCCACCTCACCGATCTCGGCGTCACTCTCCTCGCCCAACACGTCGATGCGCACCTGCGCGCAGAGCGCGTCATCGAGCAGCTCCTGCGAGCACCAACCGACCCCAGCGAAAGACTGCGGGGATGAGACAGTCCGGGGTGGCGGCCCGTACCGAACTCGGGCTCCATCTCGAAGGTGCAGTCTCGCTCGCGGAAGTAGCAGCGACGCGTGCTTCGGCCACGTCGCCGATGCTGCCCGGTGTCACGCGGGCAGGATTCCCGATCCGGCACGGTCAGGGCCGGGTGGCGATGATCGCCTCGGTGCGGATCACCTCGTCGAAGAGCCCGCACGGGGCGAAGGCGAGCAGTGCCGCGCGCAGGTCCTCCTCGAAAGCGTGCTTCTGGTCGGCCAGTTGGGCGGGGCTGGAGTAGGAGAGACTGAAGACCCAGCCGACGACCTCGTCCACGGTGCGGGTGAGGATGTGGTCCCAGCGCGCGGTGTCGATCCGGGAGAACGGGGAGCGGGCGAGGACGTCCTGGTGGCGTTCTGCGGGGTGGGAGTAGGTGCCGGAGCCGGCGCGGCGTTCGGGTCCGAGGTAGCGGGCGCGGACCTCGTCGACGACGTGGCGCCAGGGGGCGGGCTCGAGGTTGCCGAGCGAGCCGCCGGAGGCGAGGACGATCGCCCCGCCCGGCTCGATGATCCGGTCGAGGTCTTGGGCAACCCGGGCGCGGTCCATCCAGTGGTACGCCGCGCCCATGACCGCCAGCAGCACCGGCCCGATGGACATCGCTGGGAGCATGGTGGAGTCGCCCTGGTGCCAGGTGATGTTGGTGATGCCCTGCGTGGAGGCCAGGCGGCGGCCCTCGGTGAGCATGCCCTTCTCCGGGTCCACGGCGATGACCTCGCCGACCAACGGTGCAAGGTCGAGGGCGAGGACGCCGGGACCGGCGCCCAGGTCGAGGACTCTCTGAGTCCCGTCCAGGCCGAAGCCTGCAGTGAGCAGGGTGTAGAACTCGGGAGCGTAGCGGGGCCGGAAGGCGGCGTAGTACGGGGCGGTGGACGCGAACAGCTCTTCTGGCGTGTACGAGGGGGGCACGGGCCCAGTCTCTCGCGGCAGCGCTCTGGCAATCAGCTGATCGGCACCAGTTCGTCCCCGCGGGCAGGGCCTGATCGTGCGCTGTTCGAGCACCGCGGACCGTACGGTGACCGGGGCTACTGCGGTGGCGGGTAGACGGCAGGCCCCAGGCCTGCATCGGGCGCCTCCACGCGGATGCTCAGGCGGGTGTCCGGGACGGCCAGCCGGGCCGCGACGGCGGTGTGGACCCACCGGGCCAGGTCGCTCGGGGTGGCCATGGCGCCGTCGCCGATCTGGTCCAGCTCGCGGTACTGCAGATCGCGCTGCAGTTCGGCGACCCGAGTCTTCAGCGCGGCGGTGCGGTCGTCGGTCATCAGCCGGGGCGGCGCCTGGAGTTGCACCGTGATGGAGTAGCTGTGGCCGCGGTCGGGGGAGCAGACGTGATGGGCGGGCGCACCCAGGGCGTGGTGGTAGAGGTACGCGGTGAAGGTGTGGCTGCTGGTCAGTGCCGGCTGGTCTAGGTCTGCGGTCTGCTCCAGGAGGTGGTGGACGAAGTGCAGGCGGGCCGGGTCCACCATCCTGCCGTCCTTGAGGTACATGGCCGTGTCGGCCATCGCGAACCGGGACATCGCCACCGCTGCTTCGCAGTCGCGGCACCCCTCCCGCCCGGCCAGCCGGACACCGGGGTGGTGGTCGAGGAGGTGCTTGTAGAGGGCCAGTTCGTCTGCTCTGAGGCTGACTCGGTCATCGGCGATGCCGTGCGTCCACCAGGCATCGGCCACGTCACGGCACCTGGGACAGGCTGCTATCTCGAAGGCCACGGTCACCCGGCGAGCCTATCCACCGCCGGCACCCCCGGCTCGCCCGGGCGGGGCCGGGCTGGGGGAGAGGCAGCCGGCGCCGTTCCCGCGTGAGGGCTCAAAAGGCCCAGGGAGTCATTTCAGGCGTTGTTCCGGCTGCCCGTCCACCAGCCCGGCCGGGCAGGTGGGCCGGGGCGGGGTGAAGGACGGCCAGGCACCGCTTCCGCTTCAGGGCTCAAGGCCCAAGGTGACATGCAGGTGTTCGCCCTGGCCGTCCGTCGGCCCGCCCCGACGGTCAGCCGGGGAACATGACGTGTTCCTGGTAGAGCCGGCCGGTGCGCACGCAGTGGTGCAGGCCGCTGAGCAGTCGGTTGCCGACGTGGCGCAGCGCGGCCGCGTAGCCGTCGCCGCGTTCGCGGCGTGCGTCGTAGAGGGCCCGGCAGCCGGGGGAGCGGGTGAGTGCACCGAACGCCCACTGGTGGACGGTGGCCTTCAGGGCCCGGTTGCACACCGTGCGGTGGACGACGGTGTGGCTGCTGCCGGAGGACCAGGTGATGGGCGCGGTCCCGGCGTAGGCGCGCAGATGGCGGCCGGTGGGGAAGCGGCCGGGGGCGTCACCGATCTCGGCGAACAGGCGGGCGGCGAGGAGGGGCCCGCAGGCCGGGAAAGAGCGGTAGATCCAGTGGTGGGGGTGGGCGGCGAACAGGGTGTCCGCCGAGATCGCCAGGCGCTCGGCGTTCTGGCAGGCCAGCGAGAGCTCGGCGAGGTGGAACCGGGTACGTTCGCCCATCGCCTGCTCAGTCTGCGGGCGCTGCCGCAGTTGCGGCGCGGCGAACAACTCCCGCAGCCGGGTGGCCTCTTCGTCCAGGAGCCGGGTGCGGCCGGCGGCGGCGAGCGTGTCGTACAGGCGGCGCTTGGACAAGGCGGCGGCCTGGCGGGGAGTGGGGGCGAGCGCGAGAACCGCCCGGGCTTCAGGCCGGCGCAGTCCGTGCTGCATGCCCGACCACGCCTCGACGGCGGCCGGGTAGTACAGGCCGAGGTGGGAGCGCAGCCGGAGCATGACCGAGCGGGCCGCCTCCGTACTGGAGGCCTGCGTGCGGGCCAGCACCGCGATGGCCGCGGCCTGGTCGGAGTCCTCGGGCAGGAGAAAAAGCCGGCCCGGGTTCTGGCGGATGATGTCGGCCAGCAGCGAGGCGTCGCCGCGATCGGACTTGGAGACGGCGGCGCCGTGGCGGCCGCGGTAGCGGGCGGTCACCGCGGGCGGGATGACGACCACCGGCTGGCGGCGCCGCTGCAGTTCGGCGACCAGCAGCCGGCTGCCGTCCTCGATCGCGATGGGCACCTGGCGGCGGGAGAAGCGGTGCGAGGTCGGGTTCAACGCGCGCAGCGCCCCGAGGATCTGCTCGACGCCCTCGCGGGACTCCTCGACCCGCAGGTGGGTGACCACCTTGCCCTCGTCGTCGATGATCACGACGTCCTGCAGTCCCCACGACCAGTCGATCCCGGCCCACCACCGGCCCATACGCGTGCCCCCTCTACTCTGAGTGATGCATATATACATCACTCTGGCGGGGTGTCAGACCACCGGGGCCGGGTGCGGGATCATACGGAGGGCACACAGTGGTCAAGACACTTCCAGGGGGCGACATGCGCGGCGACAAGGCGCCCCTGACGTACACCACGGGCGAATGGCCCGAGGAAGCGACGGCCGGCGCCGACGCGCCCGCGGGCGTGCAATACGCCCTCGTCCTGGCGCGGGCCCTCCACGGCGCTGCCGGGGCGCGGGGCCTGTCCCACCGGGCGGTGTCCGTGCAGGCCGGTCTCAATCCGACGGCGGTCGGCCGGATCGTGCGCGGCGAGGTCTATCCGGACCTCGCGACCATCGCCCGGCTCGAGGCCGCCCTCCAGCAGGACCTCCTGCCCCCGCACCGCTTCCGGACCCTGCCGGCCGCCACGACCGACGACAGCGCGGCGGACGGCTGACCCGCCGCCCGACCGCGGCGGCGGCCTCCGTCAGGAGGCAAGCCACCGGCCCAGGAGAACGGCGCCGACGATCAGCGGGGAGAAGATCCCCAGCAGATTGACGGCCGTCATGAGGGGGCCGTCCCCTCTGCGCACGCGGGCCATGGGCTTCGTTTCCTCTCTGCGAACTCGGATGCCGCGGCGGCAGCGGCTGACGGCCGCCGTGCTCACCTCAGCGAAGGGCGACCGGTCGCCGCGGGGTGCCGTCGGCGAGGACACCGGCGATCAGTTGTGCGAGACCGTGAGGGTAGACCGTCTCGCCGGTGGAGCGCAGTTCGTCCAGCGTCCACCAGCGGCTGGACCTGATGCTGTCGGGCCGCGTCGCCCGCGACGGGTCGATGTCGCCGGCCGCGGCCCGTACGAGGAAGTACTTCTCGATCTGACGGACAAGTCGGCCGCCGACCGGGTGGTCTACGACGCGCTCGGCGATCTGATCGCCGAGGTCGGCCTTCAGGGCGCCGACCTCTTCGCGGAGTTCGCGCAGCACCGCGGTGGGATGGTCCTCGCCCGGCTCCAGGCTCCCGCCGGGGGTGGCCCAGAAACCGGCGTCCTCGTCATAGCGCACGAGCAGGACCCGCAGATCGGCATCGAGTACGACGGCTCGTGCCGCTTCCCGTCGGGGCGCCGTGGTCATGGCGTCAGTCTGGCAGCCACGTCAGATCCCGTCGATGGGACACCCGGCGCCGGGGAAGCGGCACGACGGCACCCGTACGCCCGCCGGGGGCCGGGCCGGAGCGGCTTGGGCATGCGGCTCACAGCCGCGCGTGGTCGGGCAGTGCGCCCGCCTTGGACTGCTTCAGGTACCAGCTGATCTCGTTGGGGAACTGGTCGGCGAAGCGCAGGAGCCGTTCCAGGGCGCCTTCGTAGAGCGGATCCGTGCCCGGGCGGTCGAAATCGGTGAGCCGCCCGGCCCACAAGGCAGCCGCGTTCTCGGGGACGCCGTCGCCGAGTTCGGCAGCACATTCGATGACGCTCTCCACGGCAAGAATCAGCTCCTGGCGATCCTGCTCGTGCCGGTCCCGGAACTGGGGCTCGCGGGCGACCAGCAGGTCGGTGCACGGAGTCGCCAGGGCCTCGCGCAGCCGGCCGAGGGCCGGCTCTTCGCACAGCGCCGTGACCGCGGAGGCCGTCAGCGCGGGCCGGCCTCCGACGACGCGCTCCAGGATGGTGGTCCCGAGCACCGCCGCCGCGCTCGCGTAGCGCCAGGTGAGCAGGCCGACGCTGCGCTCGTAGCGGCCGGCCAGGAGGCTGAGCCGGTGCAGCGAGTCGGGGTGGTGGGTCAGAGCCCGGCCCTGCGTGTACACCTGCGCGTTCTCTTCCAGCCGGTAGGAGCGGCCGGTGACGGCGAGCGCGGACTCGTACTCGTGACGCAGATCCTGCAACGTCACGTGCAGGGAGCGCAACGCTTCGATCTCCAGCGAGGTCAGCGGTGCTGCCTCGGTGAACAGCGGGAAATCCATGGGACGTTGTCTCCTTACAGCGCTGTCGGAGAAGCTGTGGGCGGCTGGCCCTCGGAAATGGCCGCCCCTGGCTGAGAGGGAGAGCCAGCACGTCCAGCAATGCCCCGATCGCCTCGGTGCCATGCTGACCGTCTCTGTCTAACTCGCCTTCGCGACGGCACCCTTGAGGACTATAGAGGCCGGGACCGACAGCCGGGTCCGGCACCGTGCGTTTGCGTCGTACGCCGCATCGCCGACGGGCGCGGGGCGTCGACTGCGGCACCGTCCGTTGCGGGCCGCCGACACGGGCATGCCGCGCATGGCGCCCGTTGCCGGGGCCGAGCGGCCGATATCCCCGATGATGGGGACCGCCCAGGACAACGGATCAAACCAGACGGGGAGTACAGATGGCGGTGGAGGCTGGCACGCAGCCAGAGCGCGTCGCAGGGCGGGTATGGACGGTGCGCCTGGACCCCTACGGCCGTCCCTCCGCCGGCGAGGTGAGGCTCTCCTGCTCCCGCCCGGCCTGCGCGCCACACCGCATCTCCGGCGGCACCGGTGCCGGACGCAAGGCTGCAGTAGAGCACATCAACATGCACCTCGCCCGCGTCGGTCAGGACGGCGGGCCGCGCGGCGACGCGACGTGCGCCTGCCGCGCCGCCGACTGCGCCTGGCACACCGCCGACCCCGACGCCGGACGGCGCGGCGGGCCGCGGCCGGCAGCAGTGCCGGCGCGGTGCGGCGGTGCGATGGTCCTGGCGATGTATGCGGACCGCGTCGGAAGGCTGTGGCGGATCGCGGAGATGTGCGCGCGCTGCGCCGCCGCCACCTCCGGCTGCCGGGTCCTGGACACCGCCCGATCCCCGGCACCCACCACCCCGGCTGGGGCGGATCAGGCGCTGGGAGAGCTGGCCGCGGAGGCGGAATCCGCAGACGGCTCGGCGGGGCTGGACCGGGCGGCGCTCTTCTCCGACACCGGCCCCGCCTCCGCTGCCGGCGCTTCGCGTTCCGCCGCAGCCTCACAAGGGCCGGTCCCTCAGGCCCGCACGGCTTCGCCCGGCGGCACGTCCCGCCGGGCGAAGCGGTGGGGAAAGATCGCACAGCGGATCGTGCCGCATGACCTTGAGCCTGATGTGCTGAGAGTGGAGCTCATCGAACTCGGGGACGCGTTCCGCGCCTACCAGCAGCGCACCGAACCCGACCTCGCGCTCCTCGCAGAACTGCATGAACGCAAGGGACGGGCCTTCCGCCTATGGGCCGACGTGAGCGGCGACGGCTCCCTGCACCACGAGGCGAAACGCGCCGAGAAGGCCGCACAGACCACCCGCGAGATGGACCAGAACCGCACCGGCGCACCCGCCGAGGATGCTGTGGGCGGTGACGGGCCGGCGGTGGAACGGCTGCTCACCCGGCAGCAGGCCGTGCACGCCCGCACTGTGCTGGAGTACGCCCACTCCAACGCCCCGTACCCGGAGGCCGAGGTCCGTCTCGCAGTGGTCATGCTCACCCTGCGGGCGGCACGCGCCGGCACCGGGAACGTCACCGGCCAGGACCTCACCGGCTGGCTCCCCGACGACGCCGAGCGGGTGCTCGAACGGCTGGTCGAGGCCGACTGGTTGCGTCTGCCCGGCACCGTCGCCGACGCGATGGCCTCGCTGCCCGAAGAAGCCACCACGTTCACCGTCCCCGCACTGCTGGCTACCGAGCCCCGCCCGCTCGCCCTCGGCAAGACCACCCGCGCCAGGATCTCCGGCTGGGCGCAGAAAGCGGTAGGCGACCGGAAGATCCGCAAGAAGAAGCTGGGCGCCGCCACCCGGCTCCTGGCCCTCTACACCGCCGCCCACACTCGCCCCGACGGCCGCCTCGGCCACGCCGCGGACGGCGGCCTTCCCCTGGAGAAGGCCGCCGCGTTCTGCTCCCTGCCCCTCGATGAAGTCACCGGACACACCGAACTGCTGGTCACCGCCGACTGGCTCGCCGAAGCCGACACCGCCGCGGGCAAGCTGCGCGGGCAGCTCGCCGAGCGCGTCCTGCCACTGGGAGGGCTGCTGTAACGCGCGGGCCCCGCACGCCGAAAGACTCGAACGCGTACGCACCCGCAGGCACGAGCACTCTGCGCCGCGTGTCCGCGGCAGCCGGCCCGGGTAGCTGACGCGATCCTGTCACGCTCGCAGCGTAAGTCGTTCGACGAGGCCCTGGCTGTCCTGACTATCCGGCAGGTTCGGGAGGCGGGCCCGGATCTGGCTGATGCCATCGTTGATGCGTACGGACTGCACCCCGTCGGAAGAGTCGAGGAACTCGTGCCAAGTTCCCACGGCCTCAGCGGTGTTCCCACGTTTGTGCTGGACGTGACCCAGGTCGGCGAGCACGATCGCGCGGGTGCGCCGCCGGTCGAGGCCGTAGATCTCCAATGCCTGATGAAGATGGGCCTCCGCTGCGGTCAGGTCACCCATCCGGGCGTGGATCATCCCGGCTTCGTGGGCCCATCGGCCGTGGCTGTAGTGGCTGGCCCAGGACTCGCCCGGCTTCACCGGCGCGTTCTCGATCGCCTTCTGTGCAGCTTTCAGCAGCCGTGCGGCGAGGACACGGTCGCCGTCGGCGGCAGCTGCCCGGGCGTAGGTGTTGCTGTAGTAGGCGAGGGCCTTCGGGTTGCGCAGCTTGCGGCCGCGCTGCTCGCACGCTTCGGCAAGCCGTACGGCGACAGGCAGGTGTCCCAGGTCGATTGCCTGGTCGGCGAGGCCGCGTAAGGCGGTGGCGGCGAGTTCGTTCTCGCCGGCCTCTGCAGCGAGGCGGTAGCTGTGGAGGTGGTAGCGCTGGCCCAGGCCGTCGAGGCCCTCGTCACGGGCCATCCACCCGATCAACTGGACCAACTGGCTGGCCGCGGCGAACAGTTCCCGCCGCACCGGATCCGTGGACCGGCCGTCGAGCCAGCGCTGCACGTCGATCGTGAGGTAGCGCACCGCGAGATGGCGAGCGTGGCCGCCGCCGGTTTCGGAGGCGGCGTTGCCCAGCTCGGTGGTCACCGTGCGGATGGCGGCGACCTCGCCCACACCTACCGCGACGGGGCCGGGCCGGCTCACGCGGCGGGTGAGCGCCTCGGCGTCGGGCAGGTCCAGGGCAGCCAGACCGATCGCCGCCGAGGCCGTCAGAAACTGCCGTCGATCCACGTCCGCGCCTCCCGGATGCATGACTGCGACGACCATGATGCGCGCCATATCGCCTCTCCACCAGTGGTGCTGTTTCCTACCCCCTCCTTCGTCGAGACCTTGGCCGAAGAACGGTGGCTTGTTCGCCTTGGCGATCCGGATGAACACGTCGAGTGCGGTACGCTCCTGTATGGCGTAATGGAAGTCAGCGCCTGTGCAGCATCGCGCGAATCGAACCTTCGGCGCATTGACTGTCGATTCGGTCGCGCGTGCGAGCACTGCCCCGCCGGGTATGCCCGCTCTCAGGAAATCCAGAGTGAATTCTTCCCCTAGTGCGCTTTCCAGCTGGTGTCTGTCTGCACTGCCCGCACGAGCCTGATTAAGCGCCCCTATTGGGTTTCGGGCTCCGTTCTGGAGAAGACGTGAAAATCCTCCCCGAGACCTCCCGTACGTTGAGTGAGTACCTCCTCCTCCCTGGGCTGACCACGGAAGACTGCACGCCGGACAATGTGGACCTCAGGGCGCCGCTGGTGCGGCACCGAGCGGGCGAGGAGTCTTGGATCCGGATCGCCACACCGATGGTGAGCGCCATCATGCAGGCGGTGTCGTCCCCGACGCTGGCGGTAGCCCTGGCACAGGTCGGCGGGTTGGCGTTCATCCACCAGAACCAGCGGATCGACAACCAGGCCGCAGACGTGCTCGCGGTGAAGCGGCACAAGGCAGGCTTCCGGACCAGCAAGGTCGCCGTGGCGCCGCAGACACAGCTCGGCGTAGTCGCCCGGCAGCTGACCGGGATCGAGCACGGCGTGGCCGTGGTCACGGAGACCGGCGCTGCCGACGGTACGTTCCTCGGAATCATCGGCCTCGACGACTTCCACCTGGAGCGCCACGTCTCCGAGACAGCGGGAAGCCGGATGCGCGGGCGCGACGGTCTCGTCACCGCGCCCTCCTCGGTCTCGCTGTCCGATGCGAACGAACTCCTCTGGAACCACCACCAGGACGTATTGCCGGTGATCGAGGACGGCCGAGTCGTCTCGCTGGTTCTCAAACGGGACTACCAGGCCCACAAGGCGTTTCATCACGCGTCCGTCGACAGCAAAAAGCGGCTCCGCGTGGGCGCTGGAATCAACTCCCGGGATTTCAAGGACCGCATTCCCGCACTGGTGGAGGCTGGTGCAGACGTACTGTGCCTGGACTCCTCCGACGGATACTCCGTCTACCAGGCTAAAGTCCTCGAATTCGCCCAGGAGAAATACGGGGACGATGTCTTCGTCGGCGCGGGGAACGTCGTCGACGGAAGGGCATTCCGCTACCTGGCCGAGGCGGGCGCGGCATTCGTGAAGGTCGGCATCGGCGGCGGGGCCATCTGCACCACCCGGGAGCAGAAGGGCATCGGCCGGGGGCAGGCCTCCGCTCTGCTCGATGTGGTCCAGGCCCGCGACGCCTACGCCCAGGAGACGGGAGTGTACGTGCCGCTGGCTTGCGACGGCGGCCTGCTCAACGACTCGCACATGGCCCTGGCCCTGGCCATGGGCGCCGACGTCATCATGCTCGGCCGCTACTTCGCCCGGCTCGACGAAAGCCCGTCGCGCAAACTCCAGATCGGCGGCCAGTGGTACAAGGAGTACTGGGGCGAGGGATCCCGCCGCGCGCAGAACGCGGCCCGCTACGGCCAGCGAGGCCAGATGCTCTTCGAAGAAGGCGTCGACGGCTACGTGCCCTACGCCGGCAGCCTGTACGACAACGTGGAGCGGACCCGGGCGAAGCTGACGGCGACGATGATCAGCTGCGGGTCGACGAACCTGCGGGACTTCCACCGGGACGCGGTGCTTGTTGAGGTGTCCGCGGAGTCCTTCAAGCAGACCGGTGCGGAGATCCAGGTACGCCGACCCGCCTTCGACACCGCAGAGTAAGCGACCGTCCTGGCCGTGGCTGCGCCGTACGGCCAGTGCGGGCGGCCGCCAACTCCAACTTCGGCAGCAGGCGGCCTGTCCAATTTCCCCGGCGCAGCAGCCCTGATCGGCTACGATGAGCACGCAACTCTATACGTTAGGTTGCATACCCGACCAGGTCCAGTCTGTGACGGGACCTTAGATTGAGGCTTCAATGAGCTATCGCGACCGGCCGATCGCCGGCGTGATTGACTACAGGAGCGGCAACTCTCAGAGCGTGGTGCACGCTCTGGACGCTCTGGGCGTCCCCAGTCGTCTGATGACGGCGCCCCATGAACTCGACAGTGTGGACCGGGTCGTCCTGCCCGGTGTCGGGTCAGCAGGCACCACGATGGAGTACCTCACCAAGGCCGGCTGGCCCGAAGCCCTTCACCCGCGAGTCGTAGAAGACGGAATGCCGTTCCTGGGCATCTGCGTGGGACTCCAGATCCTCTTCGAATCCAGCGCGGAGCAGGACGCTACGTGCCTGGGCTGGCTTCCGGGCACGGTGCGACCGTTCGACAGGCAGCAGGTGCGGGTTCCGCAGATCGGCTGGAACCAGGTACGGCGGGTCTCCGACCACCCCTTCCTGGCGGGGTTTCCGGAGGACGGCGAGGGCTACTTCTACTTCGTCAACTCCTACTACGCGGTGCCCGAGGACCCCTCGGACACCTGCGCGGTCACGGAGTACGGCCTGCCCTTTCCGGCAGCGGTCGCACGGGGGAACATCATGGCCACGCAGTTTCACTGCGAGAAGTCCGGTCCGCTCGGGCTGGACCTGCTGTCCCGGTTCGCCAAGCTCCCGCAGGAGGAGCTGTGTTGACATCTGGACTGACCGCCCGGCTGATCGCGTGCTTCGACGTGATCGGCGGGCGGGTGACCAAGGCCCGCCGGTTCGAGGACAACATCGACGTCGGAGCAGCGGCGGAGATCGCTGCAGCGGTGTATGCCGACGGCGTCGATGAGCTGATCTTCTACGACATCCTCGCCAGCGCCGAGCGGCGGCAGGCGGACCTGCGCACGATCCGCGAGGTCGCGCGGCAGGTGTTCGTGCCGTTCACCGTCGGAGGCGGGATCCGCTCTGTGCAGGACATGCACGCCGTGTTGGCTGCTGGGGCTGAGAAGATCTCTGTGGACTCCATGGCCGTGCGTGACCCGCAGATCATCGCCCAGGGGACGGCTGAGTTCGGCACCCAGTGCATCGTGCAGTCGATGCAGGTCAAGCATGTCGGGAAGACCGAGGCTATCCCCAGTGGCTACGAGGTGTTCATCGACGGCGCCCGGGTGGCCACTGGAATGGATGCCGTGCAGTGGGCGCGTCGCGGGGAGGAACTGGGTGCCGGCGAGATCGTGGTCAACTCCGTCGACCAAGACGGCACGCACGCCGGCTACGACCTGCGGATCACCAAAATGATCGCCGGCGCGGTCAATGTTCCGGTGATCGCATCGGGCGGTGCCGGTTCCACCGACCACGTCGCCGATGCTTTCAGGGAGGCGGGCGTCTCAGCGGCCATCATCAGTTCGCTGCTGTACTCGCCGCGTATGGAGCGGACCATGTCGGTGCCTGAGGTCAAAGCGGACCTCGCCAAGCAGCACGGGCTGATCGTCAGGCCCTGCCCCTAGGCAAGCCGGACTGCGCACGCGGGGCCGGCTGACCGCAGCCGCCCCCGTCGGCAACGCTGCGGAGCACTCGTTGCTGCGGCGTTCCCATTTTTTCGATGCGGTGTTCGGGGCCGTAAGGGGCGTTTGTGCTGCGTGGCAGGACGGTAATCTTGCACATACATCACCGACAGGCACCGGAGGTGACGAACTGTGACCGATGCTGTTGCGGCCGCCGAGAGGGTCTCGGACTTCTACTGCCACCAGGCCATTCCTGGCGTCGTGGAGATCGAGCGGGTGATGGAGACGGACCGAGTGCTGGCGTTTCACCACACCAAGCCGTCATACCCGGTGCACATCGTGGTGGTGCCCAAGGAACACATTCCGTCTCTTGTGGACTTGGGGGACGGCGGCCCGGAGCTGCTGGCGGAGGTCATGGACGTGGTGGCCAAGGTCGCGGACCAGGTCCGTGAGAAGCACGGTGCCGCCTCAGTGACCACCAACGTCGGCCTGTACCAGGAGTCCAAGCACTTGCACTGGCACGTCTACCACCGCGGCGAGACTGACAGGCAAATCCTCGAGATGTACGGCCACGGTGACGATTGACGCCGAGCGGAGTCGGTGGCGCCATGGCCGGGCGGCGGACAGGGGTCTCACGCTGCCAATAGGGTGCGTGCGCGCTCTCGGAAGTCCCGGGCCGCTGGTATGGCCCCGTACGGGGCCAGCCGCTTGCTGAGGTCGAGCAGCGGGCCGGTGGAGCGGTGTGAGCTGATCCCTTCGGTGAGGTCCAGGGCATGGCTGGCGGCTTCACAGGCGCGTTCGACTTCTCCCTGGTCCAGCAGCGCGTCCGCCTGCCTGGCCCTGTAGAGGGCGGTGGTACGAACGTGCGCCGGGTCGATGAGGGCATGGACCCTGGCGAACTCGGCTGCGGCGGGGCCGGGTTGGGCCATGTCGCGGTGGCTGGAGCCCCTGGCCCCAAGAATCTCCGCCTCGTTGAACCAGTACGCCCAGTCCGGGTCATCGTGCCCGGACGCCGCTGCAAGGAGGCTCTGGGCTCGGTCGAAGTCGTCCCAGCAGCGGGCATCGCCCAAGTGGGCGCGAGCGCGGCCGCGCCGCGAGGTGAGCATGGCCTCGACGCGAGGGGTGGAGCGTCCGCGAACGGCAGCGAGCCCGGCGGAGGCCATGGCTTCCGCGTCCGTGAACCGGCCCGTGTTGTAGGCGGAGACGGTCCAGAAGTTCAGGACGTTCGCGCCGAGTGCGTTGTCGCCCGCGATTCGGGCGGCACGCAAGGCACTGTCGAAGGTCTCGTCAGCGCATTCCCCGTGAACGTCGAGCATCGCGGCGGCCCGCTGGCGGGCGAGGTCGGTGGCAGCCGCGTACAGCCGTGCGCCGTGCGCGTTGCTGTAGGAGCGGTTGCGGATAAGGCTGGTGACCAGGGCAAGGGCGCTGTCTGTCTCTTCGAGGATGATGCCGCCGCCCTCGGCGTCATCGCTGTGACGTAATTCTGAGACGCGTGCCTCGATGCGGGCGACGGCCGCTTCACCGATGCGACGGCCGGTGGTGATCTGGCCGGCGGCGGCCGGGTCGGCGGTGATCCAGGCCAGAAGAGTGGCGGTCAGCATTCCGCCGGCGATGAGGACGAGTTCCCTGCGCGTGGGCTCCATTGCGGCGCTCCCTGCGAGTTCGGTCAGTGACGTAAGGGCGCCGAGGAGCGACCAGGGCCGGGGCCCGGGCCGCGTAAGGGGTCCTCGGCTAACCACTCCGGCCATGGTCGCGCAAATACGGCGTCGGGCGGAATGCCGAGCACGGCGGCGATCACCAGCGGGGTCGGGGACACGGTCGAGCTCCCAGTGGCATACCCCGTCCCTGCCGGTGCACAGCGGTCGGCGCGTGCGGCAACAGCGGCTCAGCGGCGCCGCCGTGCAGCTCGGCCAGTTCCACGGTCGGCGACTGGGCCAACTGCTTCCGTGCGGCGGGCAGTAGCTTCGGGAGGGGCGAGGAAGACCGACCCGGCCTGTCGGATATCCGGCTCGGCCAACAACTCACCCATCGGGGTGTCTCCGTCGTCAGTTGGTGGAAATCGTCTTGAGCGCGAGGGCACGCAAGGGCGCGATCTTCGTGCGGGCGTTGCCGTGGTAGACGGCGTTGGTGCAGATCGCCAGGTAGCGGCCTGTGTCCGGGGCGAGATACAGGCTGGTGCCGGTGAATCCGTGGTGGTAGGCGACGCGTCCGCCGGCGGCGAGGATCCAGGACAGACCGCGGTCCAGCCCCGGCTCGATCGGGGTTTGGGGGACAAGACTGGCGCGCAGCCACTCGCCCAGGCCGTGCTCGTCGCCCTCGGCGTGCGCGAGCAGGAGCCGCTGGGCGTACACCGCGAGGTCGGCGGGGGTGGAGAAGACGCCGGCGTGTCCGGCGATGCCGCCGAGAAGTGCGGCGTTGTCGTCGTGCGCGGCACCCCAGATGCGGGGAGCGCCTGGGATGCGCTGCTCGGTGGGGGCGACCTGGTGCGTGCGGGCGACGGGACCGTACACGGTGGCGTCCATCGTGAGCGTTTGCCATAGAGCCGCACTCAGCTGGTCGAGGGGTCGGCTGTTGACGTGGGCGAGGGCGAGGCCGAGCAGGATGTAGCCGCGGTTGATGTACCGGTGTTGGCCGGGAGCGTCTTCCAGGGGTTCACGGCACAGCAGTTCGTGCAGCGGCAGTTCGGCGCTGCGGTAGTGGTCGAGGCGGGTGGAGGCCTGCAGCCCCGAGGTGTGTGCGAGGAGCTGCCGGACGGTCGCTTCGCCGCTGGGGCTCTCGCTGCTGATCGGCGGCAGGAAGTCCCGGATGGGAGCGTCGAGGTCCACCAGGCCGGCGTCGAGGGCCTGCCCGATCAGAGGCCAGGTGGCGACGACTTTCGTCAGCGAGGCGATGTCGTACGCCGTGTCCTGGTTGGGCGCCCCGTCGCCGCACTCGGCGGCAACCGTGCCGACGCTGAGGAAACCGGGAGTGCTGTCGGTGGTGCCGTAGGCGATGACCCCGCCCGGGGTCGCGCCGTCGGCAACTACCTGGTCGCAGGTGTCCCGGAGGCGGGCGGTGTCTTCGGAGGTGAATGGGACGGGCATCAGCGGCCTCCGGGGATGATGGTGATCTCGGCTCCCAGCGTGGCGCGGCTCGGCAGCAAGTGGCCGTAGCCGCGCCGGACATGGAACATCTCCCGGATCGTAGAGGTGCCGTCGGCGATCAGAGCGGCGATCACCAGCGCGTTCACCGCACGGATGTCCTGGGCCTCCACCTCGTCGTCCGCAGAGCCGTGCAGGCCCGCGGACGACGATCACGGAGCTGGCTGCAGTGACGCCCGTCGGCCTGGGTGAGCATCGCAGCCAGCTCCCGTGCGGTGTCGTCGGCAGGCCCGGGTGCGGACCGGTCGCAGCAGCCACAGCCCGAACGGCCCCTCGGTTCGAGCGCGTACGCGCCGCTCGGCTGGTCTGCCAGGACGCGATTGAGGAGCGCGGGGCGCTCATCGCCGTGACTTTCCGGCTGGCGCTCGCCTCGGAGACGCGGAGGAGCAGCTTGGTGACCGTGGTCAGCGGGACCAGAGATCAGGTCCTTCGCACCTGGCGGGCTCTGGGCGGCAGTTCGCCGCGTTCGCGGGCCAGCGCCTCGGCCTCGGCGCGGGCTTCGGCGGCCCGGTCCTCGGCGTACTGGGCATGGTAGCGGGAGGACTCGCAGCCGGTGGCGTCGACGAGCCGGTGCAGAAGTGCGGCCCGCGTGTCCAGATAGTGCAGGCGGGCGGCGGCGCTGGCAGTCGGGTAGTGCTCCGCGGCGTTGAGGAGGCCGACCACCTCGACGATCAGCAATGTGTCCGCCCCCGGGCCCGCAGGCTGCCGGGCGGTCACGACGGCTTCCCAGCGAGCCTGGCCAGGCGTTCCAGCTCGACCAGGCCATGTGCGCAGCACTGCCCGCACAGCAGCCGCCGGGACCCGGGGCGCTCCGGCAGACGGATGTCGTAGGGCAGCCGGGGCTCGTCCTTGATCTCGCGCAGGTCGTAGCCGCACTCCGCGCACACCAGCCCGGCTGCGTGGGCCTGCTTCTTCGACCAAGTCGGCCAGTCTGCCGACAGCGCGAGGTTGGCGATCGCCATGCCCTCGGCGTGGGGCTGGAACAGCCGGAAGGCCCAGCCGGGGCCGCCCTCGGGGATGGCGTCGATGGACTCCTTCAGCGAGGCCATCCAGCGCACCAGGTGCGTGAGATCGTTGCGGACGATCCGGACCTCCTGGCCCCGCCGCATCGCCTTGTGGGAGCTGGCGAGCGGGAAGCGGAAGGCCGTCACGATCGTGTACGGCACCTCCAGCAGTACAAGCGCCCGGCCGATCTCGGCAGCGGTGGCCTTCCACTCGCCGCAGTCTGCTTCCCGCCACAGCGCGAGCCCGTCCATGTTCAAAACTCCGGACACCCTGACCGTGCTGATAACGCGACGCTGGGCGGCCCGTACCTCTGGGAGAACTGCTTCCGTCATCGGGATCACCCTCGTCTCCGCGGCACCCGGGCGGGCACCGTCCCTACTGGTCAACGACGGGTGGCAGTCTGCCGTCCGGTGCGACTTTTCCGGGCTCGGAATCAGGCGGACAGCGCCCGCCGCCCCCTACTCAAGGGGGGAGCGCCGAGGTGCGATCAGCTTGGCACTACCGCAGCATCTCCTTTCGATCGAGTCCACGGGGCAACTGCTGTAGCGGGGGCGCTGGTTGGCCACGTTAGGCTGCGGAAGCGGCATGGTCCTCATCGCCGCGATGCGTGGAGCGGACTTCGGTCTGCGGCGTCTGCATGGCCGGGATCGCCGGACCGCGCCAGGTCGACGGGAAATAGGAGGCGGCCGCGTGCAACTGGCCCATCAGCGTGGCCGACCGTCGGGCTGTGTCGGCATCGACGCCCGTGCCGAGGGCGGTAGCGAGCCGGGATCAGTGTTGGCGATCTCCATGAGCCGGCACGACCCAAGGCCGGTACCCGAACCCGACGAGACGCTGTTGACCACCTTCCTCACCTCTGTCGACTCCAGGGTCTACGAAGAACCGGGAGGGAAAGCCGCGTACCTGCGTGGTTCGCAGACTTCACCGGCGGTAGCGGCGTGGGTGCTCCAGGACGAGCCGCCGGAACTCGTCGTGGACCGGCTCATGTCGACGTTGGTCGTCGTGAACACCGCAGGAGCGTTGATCGACGATCAGACCTGCCGTGCCGGCCTGTGGTCGACATTCGACCACCTGGACAACCGCAACGGCGTGCTCCTCACCATGACGAGCGAGACCCCCGGCGCTCCGGTGGAGCTGTTTCCGGCACTCCTGTACTGCTGGCTGTTTTGGTGGCGCAAACAGGTCGTCGCACTGCGCGACGGCCCGGAGGTCCCGCCCGCGCCCAGGCGAGGAAAGGCAGAGGAGTACGCCGACGACCTCGCGGCGTGGATCGAGCAGGCCATGGAACTGCACCGGCACCGTCCGCCGGCGCGCGTCAACGTGCCGCTGCCACCGGAGCGTCTCGAACTGATCGAGGACAGACGCCGTTTCGCCGTACGGCTGAGCGACTTCGAGCTCACCTTCTGGCCGGATCCGCTGTCACGGGACCGCATCGACCCGTTCTTCGGAGACAGCCTTGACCAGTAACCAGGCCGTCTGCGGTCGGCGGGGAACAGGAGCCGTTGATCCCCGTGCTTCCACCACGGACAATGCGGTGCGTCACGGCTTCACCGGTTGCCGTGTTCGGACTTCGGTTTGCGGGTGGGGATGACGTCGGGCAAATTGTGGCCGCACCAGGCCGACGCGGTCGAATCGGTCACCCGGGCCATCGGCCGCGGCGGCCGGACAAGTCTGATCGCCGCGTGCGGCACCGGAAAGACCCGGATCGGCCGAGCGGCCGCAGTCCGTCTGGGAACCGTCCGGCGGGTGCTCGTCGTGCTGCCCACGATCGATCTGCTGGTCCAGACCCTGCGCGGCTACCGCGATGCCGGCGACGGCGCTCTCGGCACGGTGGCCGCGGTGTGCTCGGACCCCAGCGTCGCGGAACTCGAACTGCTGCACGGCGAACCCGACATCCTCGTCACTACCACCCCGGCCGTGCTCGCGGACTCCGTCCGCGACCAGGAATGCGTCACCGTCCTGTCGACCTACGCGTCCCTGCCGGTGATCGCGGAGGCACACGGGCTCCACGGTCTCCCTGACTGGGACCTGGCCGTAATCGACGAGGCCCATCGCACCACCGGCCGGGCGGACGGCCCGTGGAAGACCGTGCACCGCGATGAACAGGTCCCGGCCCGCCGTCGCCTGTACATGACGGCCACCCCGCGGATCTCGGAACGCGGGGGAGAGGCGATGGTGTCGATGCACGACACCACTATCTTCGGGGAGGTGTCCTACCGGCTGCCGTTCAGCCGGGCGATCGAGATGGGCCTGCTGGCCGACTACCGCGTCGTGGTCCCGGTCGTGACGGACGAGGAAGTACACCGGCTCGCCGCCGACGAGAGCCTGGAGATGCGGCTGGGCGGCTCCAAACTGTCCCCGGCCATGCTGGCGGGCCAGATCGCGGTCCTGCGCACCATGAAGGAATTCGGGGTGCGGCGGGCGATCTCCTACCACCATCGGGTCGCCGAGGCGAAGAAGTGGGCGCAGACCCTGCCGGCGGCGGCAGCGCTGCTGCCCGGCGGCATCGAGCTGTGGGCCGGGCACGTGTCCGGCATGCAGGCGCCGCACCTTCGCCGGCGCATCATCGAACGGCTGGCCGACCCGGGCGGGGAGACCGTCGTCGTCTCCAACGCCAAGGTCCTCGCCGAGGGCGTGGACGTCCCCGCCGTCGACGCCGTGGTGTTCACCCGGCCCCGCGACTCCGCGGTGGACACGGTCCAGGCCGTCGGCCGGGCGCTGCGGACCGGCGGCCGCAGCGACAAGGTCGCCACCATCGTCGTGCCCCTGCTCCTGGCGGCCGGCGAGAGCCCCGAAGCCGCGCTGGAGGGCAGCGCGTGGGAACCGGTGTGGCAGGTGATCCGCGCGCTGCGCGACCACGACGACCGGCTGGAGGACTTCCTAAGTGTCAAGCGCGTCCAGCTCGGTGAAGGCTCCCTGTTCGAGGGCGCAGAACGCGAAGCGAAACTCCCGCCCTGGCTGCACATCCGGGGCGTGGACGTCCCGACGGAGTTCGCCGAGGCCATCACCATCCGGGCGCTGCGCGCCAGTTCACCCAGCTGGGACGAGTTCTACGGCGCCGCCCGCGCGTACGCCTACGTGCACGGGCACGCCAACGCGCCGGCCAAGTGGGTCAGCCCCGGCGGGCTGAAGGTCGGCCAGTGGATCCTTGACCAGCGCCGGGCACGACGGGAAGGCCGGCTCAGCGCCGACCGCGAAGCCGCGCTCGAAGCCGTCCATGTCGTGTGGAACATCAAGGACGACGGCTGGACGGCCGCGCTCGGGCACGCGCAGAAGTACTTCACGCAGCACGGTCACCTCGACATGCGCCAGGACGAGCGCGCGGAGGACGGCTACCAGATCGGCCGGTGGATCGGCTGGCAGCGCATGGCCTACCACCAGGGCAAACTGCCCGATGACCGCGTCGCCGCCCTCGACAAGCTGGGGATGGTCTGGAACAAGGCCCTCACCGCCTGGCAGCGCAACTACAGCGAGGCCCAGCAGTACTACGAAGAGCACGGTGACCTCCTCGTTGTCCCCTCGCACGTCACGGCGTCCGGCTGCCGCCTGGGGACCTGGATCGCAAAACAGCGCGACAACTACCAGAAGGACAAGCTGTCCGCCGAGCAGATCGTTCTCCTGGACGAGATCGGCATGGCTTGGCGGCCGCTGGACGAGGCATGGCAGCAGGCCTACCAGCACGCGTGCGCCTACCGCGAACGCCACGGCCACCTTGATGTACCGACCGGATATGTCGCCTCCGACGACTTCCGGCTGGGGAGGTGGATCATCAATCAGCGCAAGGCCCGCCGGGAAGACCGCATGCCCGAGGACAAGATCCGCGCCCTGGAGGACCTGGGCATCGTCTGGGACCCCCTGGAAGCGAAGTGGGAGCGGGGCCTGGCCGAGGCCCGCGCCTACAAGGACCGGTACAAGGACCTCCGCGTCCACGCGAGATACGTGGCCCCGTCGGGGTACAAGCTCGGAGGCTGGATCGCCGACCAGCGCAAGGCCCAGGCGCGGGAACGGCTGCCGAAGGACAGGATCGACAGGCTCAACGCCCTCGGGATGTCCTGGGCCGTGCCCGACGACACTTGGCAGGTTGCCTACCGCGACCTGTGCGCCTACCGCGAAGCGAACGGCAACCAGGACCTGCCCCAGGACTTCCTCTCCTCGTCGGGCATCAACCTCTACAAGTGGGCGGCGACCCAGCGCATGGCCCGGGCCGGCGGCCAGCTCTCCGACGAACGCCAGCGGCTCCTGGACCGGATCGGCTTCCCGTGGGATCTCGAGCACGACCGCTGGATGCGCCGCTACTACGAAGTGTCCGCCGCGATGGGAGAGATCAAGAGTCCCCGCAGCCTGGACGTCGGCTCACCCGAGCGGATCTGGCTCGACAACCAGGCCGTGGCCTACCGCAAGGCCCGGCTGGACGCCGAGCGCCGGGAACTGCTCGAAGCCCTCGGAGTGACGGCCGACCAGGTCTGGACGATGTGGCGCAGCGCCTACGACGAACTCGCCGCTTTCCGCAAGGAAGAGGGGCATTTCCAGGTTCCCGACGACTACCGGACCATCGACGGTGTGCTGCTGGCCAAGTGGAAGACGTTCCAGCGCTCTCAGCGCAACAAGGACAAGCTCGCCGAGGAGAAGGTCAGGCTCCTGGAAAAGATCGGATTTCCGTGGGACCCGGTCGCCGAGCGCTGGGACATCCGGTACGAGGAGGCCGTCGCCTTCAAGCGGCGCAACGGCCACCTCCTGCCGGCGCAGGGCTCCAAGCTGCACACCTGGCTTGTGCGGCAGCACCGCAACAGCGAACGCGGGATCCTCAACCGCAGCCACCGCACCCTGCTCGACCATCTGGACCCTCAATGGTCCGCCGTGGCCACCGGCTGAGGCTCCCAGGCGCGCGGCATGATCTACCGGAGCGAGTCGACGGAGACGGACAACGAGTGTCCGGTGGGCAACAGGGCACGGTAGCGGCGTCCCGGCCGGTGCCCGAGGGAGTCCGTGTCGGTCACCAGCCCCTCCATCAGGCTGTGCGCGTCCTGGTCGGCGGTGACGACGGCCAGGACACGGTGCGACCGGCTGCTGTCCGTGATCACCAGTTCGTGCAGGAGCGGCTCCGCCGCCCGGGCCCACGCAGTCAGTGACCGCAGCACACGGGCCGTTTCACGGGTGGTCGTCGAGCGCGGCGGCAGCGCGGCCGTGCCCGGCAGCTGCGGAGCTGCATTCGTGCACGCGACGATCACGGTGTCCGCCCACTGCCCGCGGACCGAGGCCCCGTAGCGGCCCATCAACACCTCACCGACCGCCGGCACCGACCCCACCCGTTGCGCGATCTGGTCCACGGCCAGGCGCTGCTCGGCCAAGGGAAGTTGATGCGGCGTGGCGATGATGACGCACGGACCGTCGTCGGGGACGTCGGTGAAGGTGACGTCGAGTGGCGGCAGATCCCCTACGCCGTCCAAGAGCCTCGCCACATCGCCGAGTTGCCGTTCCAGATCCCGCATGCGGGCCAGCATGCCGTAGCCGCCGCGGGCTGTCACAGTACGGGCTGCTCCTCCCGCCGCTTGGCGTCAGCCTCGGCCGGATACCTCGGTGATCAGTCGCCGGTGGGGCGCCAGGCGGTGACAGCGCGCGCCAGCTCGTCCGCGCTCATGCCCAGGGTCTCCTGCAGCCGACGTTGCAGTGGGATGCGGAGGTGATGGCGGGCGGCCAGCCGCACCGCGTCGTGGGCCGCGTCGGCGGGAACCTCGGTCTCCTGCGCGGGGACCGAGCCCTCTGGTGTGGTCAGGGCGCGCAGCATGGCGTGGGCGCGCCAGCTGGTCTCGGTGGCGAGCACGGACACAGCCTGCGTGTCGGTGCCGGGCATGCCCGGCAGTACGGGCCTGGCCAGATCCTGGGACGGCAGCGGGAGCGGAGGCAGAGGAGGGCGGGGGGAGTGCTGCCAGCGGTCATAGGCGGCGTCGGCAGAGGTGTCCGGCGGGTGGGTGTGGCGACCGGGCCGGTAGTGGGGGAGGAGGCTGGGATGATCGGGGTCCAGGATGCCGGCGAAGAAGTCGGTCGCCGAGCGGCCCCGGATGAGCAGAAGAGCCAGCGGCATGTGGTCGAGAAGGCGGGCCGTCTGGTACAGGGCAGTCGCGGCGTGCTGGCACAGGGCGCTGCGGCTGGAGCAACTGCACGAGGCCTGGCACTGGTCGATGGTCGGCAGGAGCCGGATGCCGTTGCGGGCGCCCGCGTTGATGATCTCGTACAGGACGTCCTCGGCGGGCCGGTGCGGCCACCGGGCGGCGAGGTGGCGGGTGATCAGGGTCAGATCGCGCCATTGTGACCAGTCCAGGACTGGGATCCGCACCGTGGGGTTGGGCTGGGGGGTGTAGGCGTAGGGGGAGGGGGCGGGGTTGGTGTTCTCGTTGATCCAGCACCGGATCGTGCCGGCCTCGATCACGAGGTGGGTGACGGGGGCGGTGCGCGCGTAGGCGCGTGCGCGGGGGAGCGGGCTGGAACTGCTCTTGGGGGAGCCCTTGGCGCGGGGGGAGAGGGAGTCCAGCCAGACGCGGCCGCCGAGGTGTTCGCACATGTCGGTGCCCGGCAGCGGGCCGAAGGGGTCGCTGCGTACCTGGTAGGAGCCCTTGTCGGGGAGAGTCATCGCATGCTCCTGAGCGCGATCAGGTCGAAGAGCTGTGCGTCGGTCAGTTCCGTCAGCCCGCTGCCGGTGTCGGCGAGGACGGTGTCGGCCAAGTCCTTCTTCGTGGCGAGGAGGTCGGCGATGCCCTCTTCGACGGTGCCTTCGCTGATCAGGCGGTGGACCTGGACGGGATGCCGGGAACCGATGCGGTGAGCGCGGTCGGCCGCCTGGTCCATGACCGCGGGATTCCACCATTGGTCGATGAAGACGACGTGGCTCGCGCGGGTGAGGGTCAGACCGGTGCCGGCCGCCCGCAGGGACAGGAGGAAGACCGGGAAGCGGCCGTCCTGGAAGTCGTCGACCAGAGCGTGCCGGTCGGCAACAGGAGTGCCGCCGTGCAGCATCCGATGCTCGACCGACTGCTGACCCAGACGGGCCGAGACGAGACGGGCCATCTCCACATACTGGGAGAACACCAGTACCGACTGCTGTTCGGCGAGCATGACGCCCAGCAGATCGTCGAAGAGATCGAGCTTGCCGGAGCGGCCCGACAGACGCCGGGGATCCTTCTCCTTGAGGTACTGGGCCGGGTGGTTGCAGATCTGCCGCAGCGCGGTGAGAAGCTTCAGGACCAGGCCGCGCCGCGCAATGCCCTCGGCGGCGCGGATCTGGGTCATCGTCTCCCGGACCACCGCTTCGTACAGCACGGCCTGTTCCCGGGTCAGGGGGGTGTACTGGGCGGTATCGGTCTTGGGGGGAAGCTCCGGTGCGATGCCGGGGTCGGTTTTGCGGCGTCGCAGGACGAACGGGCGGATCAGAGCGGTGAGCCGGGCGGAGGCGGCCGGCTCGCGGTGTTTCTCGATCGGTGTGGCGATACGGGTCCGGAAGGCCTTGAGAGGACCGAGGAGCCCGGGGACGGTCCAGTCCAGCAGGGCCCACAGCTCACTGAGGTTGTTCTCCACCGGTGTGCCGGTGAGCGCGACGCGGGCGCGGGAGGGGATTTCGCGGAGCGCGCGGGCGGTGGACGAGGCCGCGTTCTTGACGTGCTGAGCCTCGTCCAGGGTGATCAACGACCAGTCCAAGGCGGCGAGCTGGCCGGCGTTGAGCCGGGCGGTGCCGTAGGTGGTCAGGACGAACACGTCCTCGGCGAGGCCGTCCAGGCTGCGGCCGGCGCCGTGGAAGCGGCGCACACCGCTGGTCGGGGCGAAGCGGCGGATCTCGCGCTCCCACGTGCCCAGGAGGCTGGCGGGGCAGACCACCAGCGTCGGACCGCGGCTCGAGGTCGTCTCCTGACGCATGAGGTGGAGCGCGATCAGGGTGATGGTTTTGCCGAGTCCCATGTCGTCGGCGAGACAGCAGCCCAGGCCGTGCGAGGTGAGCTGCCGCATCCAGGACAGGGCGTGCTGCTGGTAGTGCCGTAGCGTGCCGGCCAGCGCCTCGGGGACCGCGGCGGGGGGCGCCGGCGTGGTCAGCGCCGTGCGCAGGGTGGCGAGCCAGCCGACGGGTTCGACCGGGACGATGTGATCGCCTACCTCGGCCTGGCCGGTCAGCGCAGCGGCGACGGCGTCGATGGCCGCAAGTTCCGCGATCTGCCGCCGGCGGGCCTTGCGCAGCAGGGCCGCGTCGACGCGGACCCACCGGTTGCGCAGCCGCACGAACGGGCGTTTCGCCTCGGCCAGCCGGTCCATCTCGGCGTCCGTGAGGTCTTCTCCCTTCCTCAGCGCGGCCTGCCAGCAAAAGGGGAGCAGCAGATCCGGGCCCAGCAGGCCCAAGGAGGCGGCCTGGTTCTTCTTGGGCGCCAGGACGGCCCGCACCGTGAGAGCGCGGACCAGGTCGCGGGGCCAGTGCACCTCGCATCCCGCCGAGACGAGATCGGTGACGGCGTCCCCGAGCAGGTCGTCGACCTCGTCGACGTCCAGCTCGAGAGCGTCGGGGACCGGGGTGTCCAGCAGGCGTTCCAGCGGGGGCCACGCACGCGCGGCCCCCCGCAGCGCCACCAGCGTGCCCATCTGCCGGGCGGCATCCACCGATCCGGGCGGCGCGGACCGTCTCCACAGGACGCCCGCATCCACCAGGTCCTGCGGAGCCTCGACATCCTGCACCTGCAGCATCGCGCGAACCCCGGTGTCACCCTCTTCGGAGATCTGCAGACGCAGCGAGATCTGCACACCCACCGCCGGTCCCGCCGGCCGGATGCCGCCGGCGCCCAGCACCAGGTGCGGCACATGCTGAGGCGGGCGGGCCGCGAACGCATCCGAACCGGTCAGGTAGGCGGCGCCCGGTGTACGCGGCAGAGTGTCGGCGACCGCGTCGAGGAACGCGTCGAGGATGAAGACCGGATCCGGGATGGTCGGCGGGTAGGCGCTCGCGCTGAACGGCAGAGCATGGGCCTGAGGCGGCATTGCCGCGATCAACTCGTCGAAGTACTCGCCCTCGTCGGGAAACTGCGGAGCACTGCGCCACGTGTCGAAGCCCGTCGGCGTGACATCCAGGCGCATACGCCCGCGCGCCAGCAGCTGAAGCGCGAACAATGCGGCCGCACCCCAGAATTGGCAGCTCTCATCAC
>NZ_JBEYVC010000043.1:0-67167 GCF_040643855.1 Streptomyces sp. NPDC047072
GAGAACAGCCAGGGCCGCGCTCGGCTCAGCCGCCTGGAGTGGGGTGGGTGAAGTGCAACCTCCTTAGGGGCGCGGGGAACTGCGCGACCAGCCCACCACTACCCGCACCCCGCAAACCACAGGTCCAAGCACTATCGACCCGCGACAACCTCCGCTGCCGCCCGCCCACACACCCGTGCCGCCCCGTGCGTCGCGATGTGTAGAGCGCCCCGCGCAGGTGCCTGCGGAACGCCCATCTCCACCACGATCGTGTCGGGGCGTTCCCGCAGCAGGACGTCCAGGGCCGTCGACATCCAGGCGTGCCGGTGCTCGTCGCGGACCACGGCGACGATACGGCGGGACCCGGCCGCCTTCAGCGCCTCCGCCCCCGCGTTGTCGCCGGTGTGGCTGCCGGTCAGGGTGCCCGGGAGGAGTCGGGACAGTTCCGCCCCCACACCCCACGGCGTCTCCGAACCCACCGCGATGTTCGCCACCGGCGTGAGCGCGGCGACGTAGGGCGCCTCGGTGAGGGGCGTGAAGCCCGCCCGCCCCGAGACCGTCACCGCGCGGCGGGCCGCTCGCAGGCCCACCTCCGGATCGGCGCCGGTGTCGGACTCCAGGTCGGTCGCGGTCACGGCCCAGCGGGCCAGCGCGCGGACCCGCTCCGCCGCGTCGGCCAGCCGGGACTCGGGGAGTTCGCCCGAGCGGACGGCGGCGACGAGGGCGTCGCGCAGCCGCCGTACCGTCTCGTCGTCGGCGAGGCCCCCGCCCACGCAGATCGCGTCCGCACCGGCGGCGACGGCGAGGACACTGCCGCGTTCGATGCCGTAGGTGCCGGCGATGGCCTGCATCTCCATGCCGTCGGTGACGATGAGGCCGTCGTAGCCGAGTTCGCCGCGGAGCAGGTCGGTCAGGACCCGTGGCGACAGCGTCGCCGGGCGGTCGGGGTCCAGGGCCGAGATCAGGATGTGGGCGCTCATCACCGCGCGGCTGCCGGCGGCGATGGCGGCGCGGAAGGGCCGCAGTTCGCGCTCCAGCAGCACCGAGGCGTCGGCGTCGATGCGGGGCAGGGCGAGGTGGGAGTCGACGGCGGTGTCGCCGTGGCCCGGGAAGTGCTTGGTGCAGGCGGCGACGCCGGCCGACTGGAGGCCGGTGACCCAGGCGGCGGTGTGGCGGGCGGCCAGGTCGGAGGAGGCGCCGAAGGAGCGGACGCCGATCACCGGGTTGTCGGGGTTGGAGTTGACGTCCGCGGAGGGCGCCCAGTTGAGGTTGACCCCGCAGGCGGCGAGGCGGCGGCCCAGTTCGGCGGCGACCTCGCGGGTCAGCTCCACGTCGTCGACCGCGCCGAGGGCGTGGTTGCCGGGGAAGGAGGAGCCGGTGCGGGCCTCCAGGCGGGTCACGTCCCCGCCCTCCTCGTCGATCGCGACCAGGATGTCGTCGCGTTCGGCGCGCAACTGCGCGGTCAGGGCCGCGAGTTGTTCGGGCGAGGTGATGTTGCGGCCGAACAGGCCCACCGAGGCGAGGCCCTCGCCCACGCGGCGCAGCAGCCAGTCGGGGGCGGTGGTGCCGGTGAAGCCGGGCTGGAGGACGGTGAGGGCGTCCCGAGTCAGGGTGTCTGTGCCGCTGGCGAATGTCGTCATCGGGGGGCGTTATCCCTTCACGGCGCCCGCGGTGAGGCCCGCGGCCATCTTGCGCTGGACGAGGAGGAAGAGGACCACGATCGGCACGGCCATCATGGTGGAACCGGCCATCATCGGCGCGTATTCGGTGCCGTGTTTGGTGGTGAAGTTGCCGAGCCAGACGGTCGCGGTCTGGTGCTCCTGGCTGAGCAGCATGAGGGCGTACAGGTACTCGTTCCAGGCCTGGATGAAGGCGTAGACCGAGGTCGCGACCATGCCCGGGGCGAGCAGGGGGAAGACCACGCGGATGAAGGCGGTGGTGCGGGAGCAGCCGTCCACCATCGCCGCCTCCTCCAATTCCTTCGGGATGTTGACGATGAAGCCGCGCAACGTCCACACCGTGAAGGGGAGGATGAAGGTCAGGTACGTGATGACCAGGCCCGACAGCTTGTCGTACTGGTCGAGGTCGTTCAGGAGCAGGAAGACCGGGATGATCATGGCGACCAGCGGGACCATCTGGACCGCGAGGATGCCGACGATCACGACCTTGCGGCCGCGGAAGGCGAAGCGGGAGATGGCGAGCGCGGCCAGGGTGCCGACCACGATGCCGATCGCCACGACCGACAGGGAGACGATCAGGCTGCGGCCGACCGGGCCCCAGAAGTCGGCGATGTCCAGCGCGCGGCTGAAGTTGTCGAGGGTGATCCCCGTCGGCAGCAGGCTCGGGTCCGGGTCGATGGCGTCCTTGGCCGGCTTGAACGCCGTGTTGAGCATCCAGTAGACGGGGAAGCCAGCGGTGAGGAAGACGAGGAGACCGAGGAGGTTCCAGCCGAGCCGGGACTTCCGGCGCGCCACAGAGACAGAACTCATTCGACCTCTCCGATCTTCAGCATCTGCCGCATGTAGACGGCGACCACGCCGAGCAGCAACAGCACGGTGATCAGGGCGATCGCCGAGCCCTGCGCGTAGTCGTTGACCACGAAGGCGCGGTCGTAGGAGTACGTGGGCAGGATCTGGAACTCCGGCTCCGGGTGGCCGTTGCGCATGATGAAGACCTGCGGGAAGACGCCCATGTCCCAGATGACCGACAGGGTCGTGAGCATCACGATGATCGGCTTGAGGATGGGCAGGGTGACGTACCGGAAGACGCCCCAGGCGCCCGCGCCGTCCAGCCGGGCCGCCTCCTCCAGCTCGGCCGGGACCTGGGTGAGACCGGCGCTGAGGGTGATGACGACGAAGGGCACCGCGCCCCACACCACGAGCAGGGTGATGACGGCGAGGCCCTGCGGTCCGCTGGCGAACCAGTTGTGGCCGATCAGATCGACCCCGGGGAGCTTGCTGAGCAGCGCGTTGAGGATGCCGTAGTCGGCGTCGAAGAGCCACTTGAAGACGGTGGTGGCGACGACGATCGGCATGCCCCAGCTGGCCACCAGCGCGATGTTGATGAGGAGCTTCACCCAGCCGGAGACCCGCTGGAGCAGCAGCGCGATGAGCATGCCGGAGACCATCGTGAAGATCACGCAGGCGGCCGCGAAGACGATGGTCCTGACGACGACCGTCCAGAAGTCGCCGTCACCGAGGATCGCGGTGAAGTTGTCGAAGCCGACCCACTGGGCGGGCAGGAAGCCCCACAGCTGGGACTGCCCGAACTTCTGGAAGGACAGGGTCACCAGGCGGACCAGCGGATAGCCCATGACCAGGCCGAGGATCAGCAGGCAGGGCGCGAGCAGCAGCCAGGGGGTGGCGGCGGAGCCCTGCTTTCTGCGGGTCGCCACGGGTGGAGAGGGCGGTGGTACCGACATCGGCGGCGGCACCTCGGTGGGTGTGGTGGTGTCTGCGGCACTCATCGCGCGCTCCTCAGGCCGTACGAGAAGCAGGGCCCCGTCCGTCGCGACGGGGCCCTGCTCCTGCTCACTTCGTGTTGATGACCTTGTCGATCTGCTCGTCGGCCGCCTTGGCCGCCGCCTCGACGGACTGCTTGCCGGTGCCGATGCTCTGGAGCATGTTCTGCAGGACCTGGGCCTTCTCGACCTGGCCCCAGCCGGGCGCCATGGGCACGAACCAGTTGGACTCGGCGGCGGTGGCCGGAACGGCGGTCGCCGGGTCGTTCTTCAGGGTCGCGAGGTCGGTCTTGTTGTTGGGCAGGTTGCCCTTGGCCATCAGGCCCTTCTGGCCGGAGGGACCGACGTACGCGTTGATCCACTCGGCGGCGAGGTCCTGCGCCTTCGACTTCACCGGGACGGCGAGGTCGGAACCGCCCAGGAAGACGGGCATGTTCTTGCCGGACGGACCCGGCATGACGAAGTTCTCGAGGTTGTCCTTGAGCTTGCCGGTCTTGTCGTTCTTCGGGTCCGCGGAGGTCGCGCCCTCCCAGGCCGCGCCGAAGATCATGCCGGACTTGCCCTGGCCGTAGACGATGTAGCGGTCGGACTCGTCCTTGGTCTTGTCACCGTGCATGTACTTGTCGATGACGTTCTTGAACTCGGTCAGGCCCTTGATGGACTCCGGCGAGGAGAGGTTGGCCTTCCAGGTGCCGCCCGAGTCGACGGCGATGGAGCCGCCGGCGTCGTAGACGAACGACATGGCCGCGTACCAGTCGCGGGTGGGCTGGTACCAGGCGGAGAACTTGTCGCCCTCCTTCTTCTGGACCTTGTCGAGGGCGGAGGTCAGTTCGGCGTAGGTCTTGGGGGTGGACTTGACGCCGACCGAGGCGAAGAGGTCCTTGCGCCAGTTGCCGACGCGGCCGCCGGCGTAGTACGGGACGCCGTAGGTCTTGCCGTCGTAGGTCACGGAGGCCTTGAGGCCGTCGAGCCACGCGGAGGAGTTGGTGAACTTCGAGGCGTCGAGGGGGGCGAAGGCGCCCTTCACCATGTAGCCGAGCATCTCGGTGTTGCCCATCTCGACCACGTCGGGGGCCTTGTCGGTGGCGAGGACCGCGTCGAGCTTGGTGTTCTTGTCCGGCCAGCCGTAGTACTCGTGCTTGATCTTGACGCCGGGGTGCTTCTTCTGGACCGCGGCGTCGGCGGCCTTCACCAGCTCGGGCCAGTTGTTCTGGGCGTCGACGGTGAGCCAGACGGTCAGCTCCTTGGCGTCCGCGCCGCTGTTGTCCGAACTTCCGCTGTCGCCGCCCCCACACGCCGCGACCGAGACCATCATGCCCGCGATACCGATCGCGGCTATCAGCCTGCGCTTCACGCCACCCTCCTCAGGGATGCCACACCCCCCTGCCCATGGGCCGGGACCTGGACCAATGGTGTAGACCAGTAGGGGGAGCTTGGACCAGACCAGAGGACCTGTCAAGAGTGCTCGAAACCGCCCTGACCAGCCGTTATGCGACCTACATATGCAGGAACCATTAGTAAAGAAGCCAGCGAAAACAGCGGCGGCGGAGTACTCTCGTCCGCTAGACCACTTCAACCCGTGGACCAGACCTATGGACTAGACCAGAAGCCGGGTCGGCGATATACAGAGGGATCACGACGTGAGCCGCATCCGGAGCCGGGAAGGCAGACCATGACCACCGACGTCAGCAGTGCGGAGAACGAGGGCGGGGCAGGCGTCCGCACCGCGCGTGTGCCCAAGTACTACCGCCTCAAGAAGCACCTGCTCGACATGACGGAGACCCAGTCGCCCGGCACGCCGGTACCGCCCGAGCGCACCCTGGCCGCCGAGTTCGACACCTCCCGCACGACCGTCCGCCAGGCGCTCCAGGAGCTGGTGGTCGAGGGGCGCCTCGAACGGATCCAGGGCAAGGGCACGTTCGTCGCCAAGCCGAAGGTCTCGCAGGCGCTGCAACTCACCTCGTACACCGAGGACATGCGCGCCCAGGGCCTGGAGCCGACCTCGCAGCTGCTGGACGTCGGCTACATCACCGCCGACGACCGGCTCGCCGAACTGCTCGACATCACGGCCGGCGGCCGGGTGCTGCGCATCGAGCGGCTGCGCATGGCCAACGGCGAGCCGATGGCCATCGAGACGACCCACCTCAGCGCCAAGCGCTTCCCCGCGCTGCGGCGCAGTCTGGTGAAGTACACCTCTCTCTACACCGCGCTCGCCGAGGTCTACGACGTCCATCTCGCCGAGGCCGAGGAGACCATCGAGACCTCGCTGGCCACCCCGCGCGAGGCGGGCCTGCTCGGCACGGACGTCGGCCTGCCGATGCTGATGCTGTCCCGGCACTCGTACGACAAGACGGGCGAGCCGGTGGAGTGGGTGCGGTCGGTGTACCGGGGGGACCGGTACAAGTTCGTGGCCCGCCTGAAGAGGCCGGTCGACTAGTGCACGCCCTGTAGCGCAAGCGCACATCCTGTTCTACGGTCCTCCCGACTCCGTCTGGACGGGAGGACCGCCTCGTGCGTACCGCGAACGTCCGAACCATCGTCATCTGGACCGTCGTTGCGCTCATCGGCGCGACCGGCTGGTCCGTCCTCGCGCTGGCCCGCGGCGAGAACGTCTCCGCCGCCTGGATGGTCGCCGCCGCCCTCGGCTCGTACGCGATCGGCTACCGCTTCTACGCGAAGTTCATCGCGCACAAGGTCCTCAAGGTCGACCCGACCAGGGCCACCCCGGCCGAACGCCTCGACAACGGCATCGACTTCCACCCCACCGACCGCCGTGTGCTGCTCGGCCACCACTTCGCGGCGATCGCGGGCGCGGGCCCGCTCGTCGGCCCGGTCCTCGCCGCGCAGATGGGCTATCTCCCCGGCACGATCTGGATCATCGCCGGCGTCATCTTCGCGGGCGCGGTCCAGGACATGGTCGTGCTGTTCTTCTCCACGCGCAGGGACGGCCGTTCGCTCGGGCAGATGGCCCGCGAGGAGATCGGCCCCTTCGGCGGCGCGGCCGCGCTGGTCGCCGCCTTCGCCATCATGATCATCCTGCTCGGCGTGCTGGCCCTGGTCGTCGTCAACGCGCTCGCCGCCTCCCCCTGGGGCACCTTCTCCATCGCGATGACGATCCCGATCGCCCTGCTGATGGGCTTCTACCTGCGGGTCCTGCGCCCGGGCCGGGTCAGCGAGGTCTCCCTCATCGGCGTAGCACTGCTGCTGCTCGCGCTGGTCGCGGGCCGCTGGGTCGCCGAGTCGTCCTGGGCCGACACCTTCACCCTCGCGCCCTCGACGCTGGTCGTCTGGCTGGTGGCGTACGGGTTCATCGCCTCGATCCTGCCGGTGTGGATGCTCCTCGCGCCCCGCGACTACCTCTCCACCTTCATGAAGATCGGCACGATCGGCCTGCTCGCCCTCGGGGTCGTCATCGCCCTGCCCACGCTGAAGATGGACGCGGTCACGGACTTCGCCTCGCGCGGTGACGGCCCGGTCTTCGCGGGCTCCCTGTTCCCCTTCGTCTTCATCACGATCGCCTGCGGAGCCCTGTCGGGTTTCCACTCTCTGATCTCGTCCGGTACGACGCCGAAGATGATCCAGAAGGAGACGCAGGTCCGGATGATCGGCTACGGCTCCATGCTGATGGAGTCGTCGGTCGCGATCATGGCGCTGGTCGCGGCGAGCATCATCGACCCGGGCCTGTACTTCGCGATGAACGCCCCGGCCGGGGTGATCGGCACGACCGTCGACAACGCCTCGCAGGTGGTGAGCGGTTGGGGCTACTCCATCTCCCCCGCCGAGCTCGCCCAGGCCGCGAAGAACGTCGAGGAGGCGTCCCTGCTCTCCCGCACCGGCGGCGCGCCGACTCTCGCGGTCGGTGTCTCGGAGATCTTCTCCAAGGTCACCGGCGGGAGCCTGAGGGCCTTCTGGTACCACTTCGCGATCATGTTCGAGGCGCTGTTCATCCTGACCGCGCTGGACGCGGGCACGCGCGTGGGCCGGTTCATGCTCCAGGACATGCTGGGCAACGTCATCAGGCCGTTCAAGAACGTGAGTTGGAAGCCGGGCCTGGTCATCACCAGCGGGATCGTCTGCGCGCTGTGGGGCTACTTCCTCTGGGTCGGCGTCCACGAACCCTTCGGCGGGATCAACCAGCTCTTCCCGATCTTCGGCATCTCCAACCAGCTGCTCGCCGCCGTCGCCCTCGCCGTCTGCACAACCCTGCTGGTGAAGTCGGGCCGTCTCAAGTGGGCCTGGATCACCGGGGTCCCGCTCGCCTGGGACGCGACCGTGACCCTGACCGCCAGCTTCCAGAAGGTGTTCTCCGGCGACCCCAGGGTCGGCTTCTTCAAGCAACGCTCGGTCTACCAGGCCGCGATCGACCGCGGCGAGGTCCTCGCCCCCGCGAAGACCATGGACGACATGCACACCGTGGTCACCAACTCCACGGTGGACGGAGTCCTTTCGGCGGTCCTCGCCCTGCTGATCGTGGTCGTCGTCGCCGACGCCCTGCGGGTCTGCGTACGCCATGTCAGGCGCCCGGCGCTGTCCACGCTCAGCGAGTCGCCGTACGTCGAGTCGAGGATCGTCGCCCCGGCCGGGCTGGTCCCGACGCGGGCGGAGAAGGAGGAGGCGCGGGATGCGGTCTCTTCTTAAAGCGCTGCGGACCGTGCGCTGGTACGTCCGCGAACTGACCGACGAGTCGGCGTACGACCGCTATGTCGTGCACCTGCGCAGGGACCACCCACAGGCGCCGGTGCCGACGCGGCGCACGTTCGAGCGGATGCGGACGGAACGGCAGGAAAGAGACCCCCGCCAGGGCTTCCGGTGCTGCTGAACGGGTGCTTCACAGAATCGACATACCGATATGCGGATGAGGTCTTCCGCCGACGGGACGCCGTGACCTAGATTGCCTGCGCGTTACACAGGTGATCAGCGAAGGAGACGGAGCCGCCGTATGTCATCAGACGCGCCTGACCAGAGACCACCGGTGGTGACACCGGTCCGGGTCGTCATCGGCCTGTGCCTCCTCGCACCGTTCGTGGCGATGCTGTGGGTCGGCTCGTACGCCAAGGTCGACCCGACGTTCATCGGCATCCCGTTCTTCTACTGGTACCAGATGCTGTGGGTGCTGATCTCGACCGCGCTGACGATGATCGCGTACAAGCTCTGGCAGCGTGACCAGCGCGCCCGCCACGGAGGTACCAAGTGAACGACGGCGTCAACGGCGTCGCGCTCGGCGTCTTCATCTTCTTCTTCCTGGCCGTCACGGTCATGGGCTTCCTCGCCGCGCGCTGGCGCAAGGCCGAGAACGAGCACAGCCTCGACGAATGGGGCCTGGGCGGACGGTCGTTCGGCACCTGGGTCACCTGGTTCCTGCTCGGCGGCGACCTCTACACGGCGTACACCTTCGTCGCCGTCCCCGCGGCGATCTACGCGGCGGGCGCGGCCGGCTTCTTCGCGGTGCCGTACACGATCCTCGTGTACCCGCTGATCTTCACCTTCCTGCCCCGCCTGTGGTCGGTCTCCCACAAGCACGGGTACGTGACGACCTCGGACTTCGTGCGCGGGCGCTGGGGCTCCAAGAGCCTCTCGCTGGCCGTGGCCTTCACCGGGATCCTGGCGACGATGCCGTACATCGCGCTCCAACTGGTCGGCATCCAGGCCGTGCTGGACGTGATGGGCGTCGGCGGCGGGGCGGACACGAACTGGTTCGTCAAGGACCTGCCGCTGCTGATCGCCTTCGGCGTGCTGGCCGCGTACACCTACTCGTCCGGGCTCCGCGCCCCCGCGCTGATCGCGTTCGTGAAGGACACGCTGATCTACATCGTCATCGCGGTGGCGATCATCTACATCCCGATCAAGCTGGGCGGGTTCGACGAGATCTTCAGTGCCGCGAACGAGAAGTACACCACGGCCAAGGCGGGCGGCCTGGTCCCGCTGGAAGCGGGCCAATGGACGTACGCCACGCTGGCGTTGGGCTCCGCGCTCGCGCTCTTCATGTACCCGCACTCGATCACCGCGACGCTCTCCTCCCGCAGCCGTGAGGTGATCCGCCGCAACACCACGATCCTGCCGCTGTATTCACTGATGCTCGGCCTGCTGGCCCTGCTCGGCTTCATGGCGATCGCGGCGGGCGTGAAGGTCACCAACGGCCAACTCGCCATCCCCCAGCTGTTCGAGAACATGTTCCCGGACTGGTTCGCGGGCGTGGCGTTCGCGGCGATCGGCATCGGCGCGCTCGTCCCGGCGGCCATCATGTCGATCGCGGCCGCGAACCTCTTCACCCGCAACATCTACAAGGACTTCATCAAGCCGGACGCCACGCCGAAGCAGGAGGCGCAGGTCTCCAAGATCGTGTCGCTGCTGGTGAAGGTCGGCGCGCTGGTCTTCGTCCTCACGATGGACAAGACGGTCGCGATCAACTTCCAGCTCCTGGGCGGCATCTGGATCCTCCAGACCTTCCCGGCCCTGGTCGGCGGTCTCTTCACCCGCTGGTTCCACCGCTGGGCGCTGCTCGCGGGCTGGGCGGTCGGCATGGTCTACGGCACGGTCGCGGCGTACGGCGTGGCCTCCCCCACCCAGAAGCACTTCGGCGGCTCGGCGAAGGAGATCCCGGGCATCGGCGAGATCGGCTACATCGGCCTGACGGCGTTCGTGCTCAACGTGGTGGTGACGGTGATCCTGACCTTCGCGCTGAAGGCGCTGAAGGCCCCGGAGGGCGTCGACGAGACAAGCCCGGAGGACTACACGGCGGACGCGGGCGACCCGGGGGTGGAGGTGGAGTTGCCGCCGGCGACAGCGGGGTCGGCCCACTAGGCACACCGTTCACGGGCCGTCGGAGAGGTTGTCCGGCGGCCCGTTGTCGTGCCCGTCGTGCACACTCACCCCCATGGACATCCTGATCCGCCCCGCCGAACCCACCGACTACGAACACCTGGGCGAGATCACCGCCCAGGCCTACCTCCAGGACGGGCTGCTCGCCTTCGGCGACGAAGACGACTGGTACTTCCAGGAACTCAAGAACGTGGCCAAGCGAGCCGCGGAAGCCGACGTCCTGGTCGCCGCGACGGACGACCGAATCCTCGGCGGAGTCACCTACGTCCCGTCCGGCGGCCCCTTCGCCGAACTCGCCCGCCCCGGAGAGGCCGAGATCCGCATGCTCGCCGTATTCCACGAAGCCCGCGGCAGAGGCGTCGGCAAGGCCCTCGTACAAGCCTGCATCGACCGGGCCCGAGCAACGGACACCACCGCGGTGGTCCTGTGCACCCAGCCCACCATGCACACGGCCCACCGCATCTACGAGCGCCTGGGCTTCACCCGCGCCCCGGAACGCGACTGGCACCCGATCCCCGACAACGACTTCACGCTCCTCACCTATCAGTTGACGCTCTGAAGTCACCACGACACAACATATGGGGCTGCTTCCCCCACCCGGCACAAGATGTATGCTCATGCTCGCTGTCGCCGCAGGGGAATCCGGTGGGAATCCGGAACTGTCCCGCAACGGTGTACTCATGCGTGCATAGGCGCACATGAGAGTCAGTCCGAGGACCTGCCGACAGTGTGCCCGGCCGCCGTGGCCCGGGTGCAACTGACGTCCAGGCCTCGTGGAATGGGCCGGTGGACGCGACGCCGTGCGCGCTCGTGTGCCGCCCCCTGCCCTCCAGGCCCCGTGCCCAGCGAGGGAGAGCCCCACGTGACCATCGCGCCAGCCGACCCGGCTTCAGCGATCGAGCGGACCGAGCAGGACCACGACGGCCCCGGTGCCGCGCTACTGCGGATCCTGGCCGAGCTGACCGCCGACCTTCCCGACGCCGACCCCGGCAGGGTCGCCGCCGCCGCGCTCCGTGGCCGGTCCGCGCGGGCCGACGAGTCGGAGTTGCGCGAGCTGGCCACCGAGGCGGCGGCCGGGCTGATCTCCGAGGACCCCGCCTACAGCAGGCTGGCCGCCCGGCTGCTGACGATCTCCATCGCCGCCGAGGCCGCCTCGCAGGGCGTCACCTCGTTCACCGGGTCCGTCGGCGTCGGCCACCGCGAGGGCCTCATCGCCGACCGGACCGCCGAGTTCGTGCGCGTCCACGCCGAGAAGCTGGACGCCCTCGTCGACCCCGCGGCCGACGACCGCTTCGGCTACTTCGGCCTCCGTACCCTCCACAGCCGCTACCTCCTCCGGCACCCGATCACCCGCAAGGTCATCGAGACGCCCCAGCACTTCATGCTCCGGGTGGCCTCCGGCCTCGCGGAGGACGACACCGCAAGGGCGCTCGACGAAGTCGCCGCGCTCTACGGCCTCATGAGCCGCCTCGACTACCTCCCCTCCTCCCCCACCCTCTTCAACTCCGGCACCAGGCACCCCCAGATGTCGTCCTGCTACCTCCTCGACTCCCCGATCGACGAGCTGGACTCCATCTACGACCGGTACCACCAGGTCGCCCGGCTCTCGAAGCACGCCGGTGGCATCGGGCTGTCGTACAGCCGGATCCGCTCGCGCGGGTCCCTCATCCGCGGCACCAACGGGCACTCCAACGGCATCGTCCCGTTCCTGAAGACGCTGGACGCGAGTGTCGCCGCCGTGAACCAGGGCGGCCGGCGCAAGGGCGCGGCCGCGGTCTACCTGGAGACCTGGCACTCCGACATCGAGGAGTTCCTGGAGCTGCGCGACAACACCGGCGAGGACGCCCGCCGTACGCACAACCTGAACCTCGCGCACTGGATCCCGGACGAGTTCATGCGCCGGGTGAACGCGAACGCCGAGTGGTCGCTCTTCTCACCCGCCGATGTGCCCGAGCTGGTCGACCTGTGGGGCGAGGAGTTCGACGCGGCCTACCGGAAGGCCGAGGCCGACGGGCTCGCGCGCAGGACCATCCCTGCCCGTGACCTCTACGGCCGCATGATGCGCACCCTCGCGCAGACCGGCAACGGCTGGATGACCTTCAAGGACGCGGCCAACCGCACCGCCAACCAGACGGCCCTGCCCGGGCACACGGTCCACTCCTCCAACCTCTGCACGGAGATCCTGGAGGTCACGGACGACGGCGAGACGGCGGTCTGCAACCTGGGGTCCGTGAACCTCGGCGCGTTCGTGGACGGAAACGACATCGACTGGGAGCGGCTCGACGAGACCGTCCGCACCGCCGTCACCTTCCTCGACCGCGTCGTCGACATCAACTTCTACCCGACCGAGCAGGCGGGCCGCTCCAACGCCAAGTGGCGTCCCGTCGGCCTCGGCGCGATGGGTCTCCAGGACGTCTTCTTCAAGCTGCGCCTGCCCTTCGACTCGCCCGAGGCGAAGGCCCTCTCCACGCGGATCGCCGAGCGCATCATGCTCGCCGCCTACGAGGCCTCCGCCGACCTCGCCGAGCGCAACGGCCCGCTGCCCGCCTGGGAGAAGACCCGTACCGCGCAGGGCGTGCTGCACCCCGACCACTACAGCGTCGAGACGAACTGGCCCGAGCGCTGGGCCGCGTTGCGCGAGCGCATGGCCACCACGGGCCTGCGCAACAGCCTGCTCCTCGCCATCGCCCCCACGGCCACCATCGCCTCCATCGCGGGCGTGTACGAGTGCATCGAGCCGCAGGTCTCGAACCTGTTCAAGCGCGAGACGCTCTCCGGCGAGTTCCTCCAGGTCAACTCCTACCTGGTCAGGGACCTCAAGGAGCTGGGCGTCTGGGACGCCCGCACCCGGGAGGCGCTGCGCGAGGCCAACGGCTCGGTGCAGGACTTCGCGTGGATCCCGGCGGACGTACGACGGCTGTACCGCACGGCGTGGGAGATCCCGCAGCGCTCCCTGATCGACATGGCCGCCGCCCGCACGCCGTACCTGGACCAGTCGCAGTCCCTGAACCTCTTCCTGGAGACGCCGACCATCGGCAAGCTCTCCTCGATGTACGCGTACGCCTGGAAGTCCGGGCTGAAGACGACGTACTACCTGCGCTCGCGCCCGGCGACCCGTATCGCCCGCGCCGCCCAGGCGACGGTCCCCGTCCAGCAAACGGAAGACGCCATCGCCTGCTCCCTGGAAAACCCCGAGTCCTGCGAGGCCTGCCAGTAATGTCCAGCCGTAACACCAACCTGCTCGACCCGGGCTTCGAGCTGACTCTGCGCCCCATGCGCTATCCGGACTTCTACGAGCGCTACCGGGACGCCATCAAGAACACCTGGACCGTGGAGGAGGTCGACCTCCACTCGGACGTGGCCGACCTCGCGAAGCTGACGCCCGAGGAGCACCATCTGATCGGCCGGCTCGTGGCGTTCTTCGCGACGGGCGACTCGATCGTCGCCAACAACCTGGTGCTGACGCTCTACAAGCACATCAACTCCCCCGAGGCGCGCCTGTATCTCTCCAGGCAGCTGTTCGAGGAGGCGGTGCACGTCCAGTTCTATCTGACCCTGCTGGACACCTACCTCCCCGACCCGGCGGACCGTGCGGCCGCCTTCGACGCGGTGGAGAACATCCCCTCCATCCGCGAGAAGGCGGAGTTCTGCTTCCGGTGGATCAACGAGGTCGAGAAGCTCGACCGGCTGGAGACCAAGGCCGACCGCCGCCGCTTCCTGCTCAACCTGATCTGCTTCGCCGCGTGCATCGAGGGCCTCTTCTTCTACGGCGCTTTCGCGTACGTCTACTGGTTCCGCAGCCGGGGCCTGCTGCACGGCCTCGCCACCGGCACCAACTGGGTCTTCCGCGACGAGACGATGCACATGAGCTTCGCCTTCGACGTGGTCGACACCGTCCGCAAGGAGGAGCCGGACCTCTTCGACGAGCAGCTCCGGCAGGAGGTCACCGACATGCTGGCGGAGGCCGTCGAGGCCGAGCTGCAGTTCGCCCGTGACCTGTGCGGCGACGGCCTGCCCGGCATGAACACCGACTCGATGCGCCAGTACCTGGAGTGCGTCGCCGACCAGCGTCTGACCCGCCTGGGCTTCGCTCCGGTGTACGGCTCCGAGAACCCCTTCTCCTTCATGGAGTTGCAGGGCGTCCAGGAGCTGACGAACTTCTTCGAGCGCCGCCCGTCGGCCTACCAGGTCGCGGTCGAGGGCACGGTCGACCTCGACGAGGATTTCTGACCGCTCTGCTAGGGACGGCCCATGGAGCGTCCATGGGCCGTCCATGAGCCTGCTATGGGGCAGCAAAGTTCTCCTGCCACCGCTTCTCCCGCCTCTTTCCACCCGGCTAGCTTCTGGCACGTCATGCTCATGACTGCGTGATCTGCCGCCGCTACGCGCGTCACGGGCCTGCCTGTAACCCCACCGATGGAGGCAGTACCCCATGCGTGAAACCCCCCGACGGAGCCTGCGAAGACTCCTGACCACCGCGATACCCGCCCTCGCCCTCGGCCTCGCCGGAGTCGCGGCCGTACCGGCGCACGCGGCGCCGACAGCCACCCACACCTCCCGGGTGACCCAGAACAGCAAGGCCCTCACCTCCCCCGACCGGCAGACCTTCCACACCACCGGCAAGGCCGGCCAGAAGGTCCCGACCACCCACCTGTGCGCCACCCCGGCCGCGGGCCACGCGTCCTGCTTCGCCCAGCGCCGCACCGACATCAAGCAGCGCCTCGCCACCGCGCTGGCCGCCGCGGCGCCCTCCGGCCTCAGCCCGGCCAACCTGCACAGCGCGTACAACCTGCCCTCAACAGGCGGTTCCGGCCTGACCGTTGCGGTGGTCGACGCCTACAACGACCCCAACGCCGAGTCGGACCTGGCCACTTACCGCTCGCAGTACGGCCTCTCCGCCTGCACCAAGGCCAACGGCTGCTTCAAGCAGGTCAGCCAGACCGGCTCCACCACCTCGCTGCCCACCAACGACACCGGCTGGGCGGGTGAGGAGGCGCTGGACATCGACATGGTCAGCGCGGTCTGCCCGAACTGCAACATCACGCTCGTGGAGGCGAGTTCGGCCAACGACTCCGACCTCGGCATCGCCGAGAACGAGGCCGTGTCCCTGGGCGCCAAGTTCGTCTCCAACAGCTGGGGCGGCGACGAGTCCTCGTCCCAGACCAGCGAGGACACCTCGTACTTCAAGCACCCGGGTGTCGCCATCACCGTCTCCTCCGGTGACTCCGCCTACGGCGCCGAGTACCCGGCAACCTCCCAGTACGTGACGGCGGTCGGCGGTACGGCCCTGTCGACGTCCTCCAACTCCCGCGGCTGGACCGAGTCCGTCTGGAAGACCAGCTCCACCGAGGGCACCGGCTCCGGCTGCTCCGCGTACGACCCGAAGCCGAGCTGGCAGACCGACACGGGCTGCACCAAGCGCATGGAGGCCGACGTCTCCGCGGTCGCCGACCCGGCCACCGGCGTGGCGGTCTACGACACCTACGGCGGCTCCGGCTGGGCGGTCTACGGCGGCACCAGCGCCTCCGCCCCGATCATCGCCGGCGTCTACGCCCTCGCGGGCACCCCGGGCTCCAGCGACTACCCGGCGAAGTACCCGTACTCCCACACGAGCAACCTGTACGACGTCACCAGCGGCAACAACGGCTCCTGCTCCACGTCGTACTTCTGCACCGCGGCCACCGGCTACGACGGCCCGACCGGCTGGGGCACCCCCAACGGCACCACCGCCTTCACCGCCGGGACCTCCACCGGCAACACGGTGACCGTCACCAACCCGGGCAGCCAGTCGACGACGACGGGCGGCACGGCAAGCCTCCAGATCAGCGCGACCGACAGCGCGGGCGCGACCCTGACCTACAGCGCGAGCGGTCTGCCGACCGGGCTGTCGATCAGCAGCTCCACCGGCAAGATCACGGGCACGGCGTCCACCGCGGGCACCTACCAGGTCACCGTCACCGCGACCGACTCCACCGGCGCCTCCGGCTCCGCCTCCTTCACCTGGACCGTGGGCTCCAGCAGCAGCACCTGCACCTCGTCCCAGTTGCTCGGCAACCCCGGCTTCGAGTCGGGCAACACCACCTGGACCGCGTCCAGCGGGGTCATCACCAACTCCACCAGCGAGTCGGCGCACGCGGGCTCCTACTACGCCTGGCTGGACGGCTACGGGTCGAGCCACACCGACACGCTCTCCCAGTCGGTGACCGTCCCGAGCGGCTGCAAGGCGACCTTCACGTTCTATCTGCACGTCGACACCGCGGAGACCTCCACCAGCACCGCGTACGACAAGCTGACGGTCACCGCCGGTTCGACCACCCTGGCCACCTACTCCAACCTCAACGCGGCCACCGGCTACGTCCAGAAGTCCTTCGACCTCTCCTCGTACGCCGGCTCGACCGTGACCCTGAAGTTCAGCGGCGTGGAGGACTCCTCGCTCCAGACCAGCTTCGTCCTCGACGACACGGCCGTCACGACGAGCTGACCCGGATCCAGGAGTAGGGGTCGTACGTCCAAGAGGGGAGAGGAGACCCCCATGCGTCGTACGACCCACCGCACCACCCTCGCCCTCGCCGCCCTGACCCTGCTGGCAGCGGGCTGCGGCACCCAGGCAGGCGGCGACGGGGGTGACGGCGACACGGTGTCGCCGTCACCCCCGTCGGCATCGGCATCACCCGGCTGTACGTCCGTCTCCGAGCTCGGCGCGACGGACAGCGGCAAGACCGTCTGCCTGGCCGTCGGCGATACCGTCCGGATCAGTCTGGACGGGACGAACAGCCGCCCCTGGGACCCGTTGTCCGCGGAGGGCAGCGGCCTGGAGGCCACCAACAGCGGCTTCGTCATCCAGCCCGGGGACGCGAGCGCCGCGTACAAGGCGGTCTCGGCGGGCCGGGTGCGACTGAGTTCGTCGCGACCGCTGTGCGCCACCGAGACCGGCCGGGTCTCGTGCAAGGGCATTCAGGAGTGGTGGGTCGCCGTGGTGGTGAAGTAGCGCCGCTGCGCCCGCCTGATCTGCCGGTCGACACGCTTGTCGTGCACGATGCCGATCACCGACGGGAGGACCAGGAGCACGAGGATCGCGAGAACGGTGAGCATTCCGATCAGTCCTTCTGTCTGCGCGGATGTCATGTCACTACTGTCGCGCCCCAGACTCCTGACAAACAGTGGCAGGACTGCCGCGTAGCCTCGAATTACTGCCACCCCCGAGGCATACTGGCAGCATGCTGACGAACGTGGCGGCCGTCCTGCTCAACGGCGTGCACCCCTTCGAACTCGGCGTCGTGTGCGAGGTGTTCGGCATCGACCGCAGCGACGACGGACTGCCGGTCTACGACTTCGCCGTGGTCTCGGCGGAGGGCCCGACGCTCGGCACCCATGTCGGCGGGCTCAGCGTCTCCACGCCGTACGGCCTGGAGCGGCTGGAGGAGGCCGACCTGATCGCCGTGCCGGCGGGCAGCGAGTACGTCACCCGGGAGTACCCGCCCGAGCTGCTCGACGCCCTGGTCAGGGCCACGGACCGGGGTGCGCGGGTGCTCAGCGTCTGCTCCGGCGCGTTCGTGCTGGGCGCGGCCGGGCTGCTGGACGGGCGGCGGTGCAGCGTGCACTGGAAGCACGTCGACGAGCTGGCCGTGCGCAACCCGCGGGCGATCATCGAGCCGGACGTCCTGTACGTCGACGAGGACCCGGTGATCACCTCCGCGGGCACCGCCGCCGGCATCGACGCCTGTCTGCACATCGTCCGCAAAGAGCAGGGCCCCGAGGTCGCCAACAAGATCGCCCGGCGCATGGTGGTGCCGCCGCACCGGGACGGCGGACAGGCGCAGTACATCGAGCGCCCGCTGCCCGCCTCGCCGTGCGACACGGTCGGCGAGGTGCTGGTGTGGATGGAGCGCCACCTCGACGAGGAGGTCACCGTCGAGCAGCTCGCCGAGCGTGCGTTGATGTCCCCGCGCACCTTCGCCCGCCGCTTCCAGCAGGAGACGGGCACGACGCCCTACCGCTGGATCCTGCGCCAGCGGGTGCTGCTGGCGCAGCGGCTCCTTGAGGCGACGGACGAGACGGTGGACGCGGTCGCCGGCCGCACGGGGTTCGGCACCGCGGCGGCGCTCCGCCACCAGTTCCTGCGCACGGTCGGGACCACCCCGAACGCCTACCGCCGCACCTTCCGGGGACCGGAGGCCGCCTGACGGCCCACCTCAGTCGTTCGCGACCACGGGGTAGCGGGGCTCGTTCTCGGCCATCTGCCGCAGCGCGTCCTTGCGTTCGCGCTTGGAGAGCCGGTCGATGTACAGGTAGCCGTACAGGTGGTCGGTCTCGTGCTGGAGGCACCGGGCGAAGTAGCCGGTGCCGCGCACCTTGACCGGGTTGCCCTGCTCGTCCTGGCCGGTGACCTCGGCGTAGTCCGGGCGGGCGAGTGACGCGTAGGCGGTCGGCACCGACAGGCAGCCCTCGTTGCTGTCGTCGAGCCGGCGCTTGTCGGCGGGCAGGTCGACGAGCTTGGGGTTGCAGACGACACCGACGTGCCGCTTGCCCTCGTCGTCCTGGCAGTCGTAGACGAAGACCTTCAGGTCGACGCCGATCTGGTTGGCGGCGAGCCCGACACCCTCGGCGGTGCGCTGCGAGGCGAACATGTCCGCGACCAGCTGCTGAAGGTCGTCGCCGAAGTCGGTGACGTCCTTGCACTCCTTGTGCAGCACGGGGTTCCCGACGACGGTGATGGGCCGCGAGGTCCCCCGCTCCCGCCAGGCGTTCTCCCGCTCCTCGGTCTCCTCGGTGTCGACGACGAACCCGTCGTCGTCGACGGGAAGCACGCCCACGTGCTGCTGATCGGTGTCCTGCTGCGCCATGACCGACGGATGCCTTCCTAGAAACCTTGGATTCAGTGCTACAGGGTACGGCTCCGAAGGCTGCGGCGATTCTCAGCAGACCTCTTCGAGGTCCCGCCAGTCCCGGGAATCAGGGCTGTCCGCAACCCACCCGTCCAGCAACCCCCGCACCAACGAAGCCGGCGCAGCCACCCCGCACTCGCGCTCCGGCACCCACAACTGCCCATCCGTCCGATGCCCCAGCGGCCCCGGATGCCCCGGCTCGCTGTGGTCGTGGGGATCCAGATGCTCCCCGTCGCCCTCGTCGGACGGCATCCGCGACTCGGAACAGGTCCGGCAGAGCAGCCGTACCGAAGAGGACCAGTCCTCCGCGGCGAACCCGGCGTCCGCGGCCAGTTGCTCCAGCGCGTCCCGGTCGGCCTCGGTCTCCGCCTCCAGGAGCACCACCCACGTCGGCACCGGCGAGGGCGCCCACAGCTCGATCTCGTCGAAGACGGGGTACGCGTGTCCGGACGCGGTGGTCCGCTCGCCGTGCGGCACGCCGTCGTGGAGCACGACCTCGCCCCAGCGCCGCCCGGACGACGGCAGCGGGATCGACAGCACCTCCACGCGCGCGGGGTCCAGCCGCCGCCCCCACACGACCTCGGCCTCCCCCTCGGGAGACAGCCGTACGGCCGCGCTGCCCAGGTCCATGCCGAGCGGCTCGACGGAGGCGGTCGCCCCGCCGGGCACCTTCAGCCCGTACGCCTGCCAGGCGCGCCGGGCCAGCGGCCAGTCCTGGAGCGCGGTCGCGGCGATGCCGACGTTCCACCAGTCGGGCGCCCCGGTCTCCCGGTCGAGCAGTGCGACGGCCCTGAGGCCCGCGGCGCGCGCCTGCTCCCAGTCGTGCCGGAACTTGTGCAGCAGGGCGAGGTTGAACCAGGACTCGGAGAGCCAGGGCTCCAGGTCGGCGGCACGTGTCAGCAGCGCGCCCGCGTCCTCGTACCGGCCATCGCCGATGAGCGTGAACGCGCGGTCGGTGGCCTGCCGCCAGGAGGCGGAGGGCCGGTGCCGTCCCTTGCCGAAGATCCTCACGATTCCCGCCTGCCAGTTCCGTCGAGTGGGCTGGCTGTGCCCCCGGACACCCTCTCTCTCGCATCCAACCATGTGCGGCCGGAAGGGCGCTCATTACCCATGGGTTACCCCACTCCGGGTGAGGTCAGACAGTCTCTTGACAGGACTCTGGCCAGCGCCTCCACGACCTCCGGAGCGTAGTCCCCGGCGGTGGCCAGGCGCAGCTCCTCCAGCGCGGTGAGGGATCCGCCGGGCCCGGCCGCGCGCGCCTTCTCCTCGTACGCGTTCACCGCGCGCACGATCCGCGCGGCCGGCGGCTGCTCCCTACAGGGGTCGGCCTGCCGTTCCACGACCACGGCGACCGCCGCGTCCACCCCGGTCTGCCGTACGACGGCCCCGCCGAGCAGCGCGATCCGGCGCTGTTCGGCGACGGGGAGGCAGGCGGTGGCCCCGGCGGGCACCGGGTCGACGAGGCTGAGCTGGCCGATGTCGTGCATGAGGGCCGCGTACTCCAGGACGGTGAGGGCGGGGCCGGACATCCCGAGGTCCCGGCCGACGGCCCGGCTGAGCGCGGCGACCCGGTGCGCGTGCCCGGCGGGGGTGTATCCGGCGATCTCGGTGGCCCGGGCGAGGGAGGCGATGGTCTGCCGGTAGGTGGAGCGGACGGCCGCGTACCGGCGCAGGGACAGCTGGGTGAGGAGCAGCGGCAGCGAGAAGACGGGCAGCGCCCACAGTCCGGCGACGGCGACCGCGAGCGCCATCACCGCGCCGGTGGCGACGACGGCGGACCCGATCCCGGGCAGCGCCCGCAGCTCGTCCCTGAGCAGCGGGGCGAAGGGCCAGCGGGTGCGGGAGTGTGCCAGGGCCGCCGCGAGAACGGCGCCGCACAGCGCGGTGAGGGAGAGCAGGGCGAGCAGCAGCAGGGCGTAGGCGGGGCCGCCCCAGCCGGCGAACGCGCCCTGGTTGTAGAGGGGTTGGAAGCAGACGGCGGCGAATCCGACGGTCAGGACGCGGCGGGCGCACTGGTCCGCGCCGGGCCCCTGGCCGCGCGCGATGTGCGGCACGCTGCCGACGAGCCCGGCGGCGAGGACGACGGTGACGACCTGGGCAGGGCCGTGGTGGGTGGGCTGCCCCGCGTTCTCCCCGAGCAGGGCATACGCCAGCGCCCCGGCGGCCCCGAGCGGAGCGGCCTCCCGCACGAACGGGCCCCCGCGCCGGGTGAGTTCCCCTACGGCGATCAGCACCCCGAACGCCAACGCGGTCCCGCGCTCCTCCAGCCCGTTCCAGAGAGTGACGACGAGGGAGAGGAGGACGAGGAGGGCGGCGGCGAGGTGGACGAGGGTGGCGAGGGCGGGGCGACGACGGGCAAGGGTCGGGCGGGGCGTCATGAGTGGCCTCGGAGATCTGGCGGGCGGGGCGTCATCGGCGGCCTCGGGAAACCGGCGGGGCGGGGCGTCATCAGCGGCCTCGGGAAACCGGCGGGCGGAGACCGGGCGCCTCGGCGCGTCCCGGGCCGGCCTGCGCCGCCGCGCACCTCATCGGCGGCCCCCGGGACGCTCCGCCGCTGTCGGCGCCGGTACCTCGCAGGGCCGTTCCTCGTCCGCCGTCACCGTCGGGTGCCAGCCCTCGCGGGCGAGCGCGCGGACCAGGGCCTCGACCATGCGGGGGTCGAACTGCGCCCCGGCGCACCGCTCCAGCTCCTCCAGCGCGGCCGGTACGGGCCGGGCCCGCCGGTAGGAGCGGGTCGACGTCATCGCGTCGAAGGCGTCGGCGACCGCCACCACCCGCGCCGACTCCGGGATCTGACTTCCCATCAGCCCGTACGGGTACCCGCTGCCGTCGAGCCGCTCGTGGTGATGGAGTACGGCGGCCCGGGCCTCCCCGAGGAAGGAGATGCCCCGCACCATCTCGTGCCCGTACTCGGGGTGCAGCTCGATCACCCGCCGCTCCTCGGGCGTCAGCGGCCCGTCCTTGCGCAACAGCCGTGTGGGCACCCCGAGTTTGCCGACGTCGTGCAGGATCCCGGCGAACCGCAGCACCTCGGTGCGGGCCTCGTCCATGCCGAGTTCGCGCGCGATCATCATCGACGCCTGTCCGACCCGCTCGCTGTGCCCGCGGGTGTACCCGTCCTTGATGTCGACGGCCTGCACCAGCGCGCGGATGGTCGCCTGGTGGGCCGCCCGCTCCCGGTGGTACTGCGCGAACACCCACCACGACACGCACATCGGCAACAGCACGAGCAGCGCGGCGACCGGACCGTAGGGACTGCGCCAGAGCACGGCCATCATCAGCCCGGCGAGCCCGTGCACGGCGATCGGAGCCAGGGAGCGGGCGAGGAGACCGCGCCAGGCAAGTCGTACCGGAACCCTCTCGGCGAGCGCGAGGATCCCGCCGTCCAGGGCGCTCAGCACCAGGCAGAAGGCGAGCACCGCGGCCCCGGCGGGCAGCAGCGCGTACGGGAAGTCGGAGTCGACGACCGCGTCCCGGCCGCCCAGCGCCCAGTGCGTCCGCGAGGCCGCCCATACGGCGACCGCGAGTTGGGCCGCCCGCCAGCTCCGTCTGAGCCACGGGGCCCGCTGCCCGGCCGGCGAGAGCAACGCACCCGGCAGCGGTACGAGGGCGGCTGCGGGCGGTGGCAGCAGGAAGGCGCCGGCGAGGAGGACGGGGTAGAAGGTGCCGGTGAACTTCAGCCGGGCGGCGGCCTGTTCACCTCCGACGTACAGCGCGGCGAGGAGCGCGACCGCCCACCAGGGCGTACGGACCGTGGGCAGCGGCAGCACACAGCACAGGGCGGCGACGGCCACGCAGCCGACGTACGCCCGGGCCCGTGCCGGAACCGCCTCCATCACGCCCCGGAGCCTAGGGCGGGTGCGGGACACCCTGTGGGCTTATGAACCGCGGATTAGCACGTTCGAGTGACCGGATCGCTGTTGCCGGGACAACCGTTCGGAATCTGAAGCGAGTTCACTGCGCCACGTCCGCGGCGAGCACCTTCCTCAGCTCCTCCACCGCGGCCGGCGACTCCCGCTGGAACGCGGCGAGGTCGAGTCCGTCGTCGCCCTTCACGGTGAGCAGGGCGCGCTCGCCGACGGCCACCACGATGACGTGTCCCGATCCGCAGCGGGCGACCACCTCGCGCAGCGCGCCGACCCCCGCCGTCTCGGCCATCCTGCGTCCGACCCCGAGGGTCGCGGCGGCGAGCGCGGCGACGGACTCCGGGTGGACGGTGTCGGCGTCGGCCACGACCAAAAGGCCGTCCACGGTGGACAGGACGCTCTCCGAGACTCCCAGCACCCGTTCACGCAGCGAGGTCAGAATGCCGGTCAGGGAATCGGGCGGTGGGATCTCGGACATATGACGTGCTCCTTGTTCCCGGCATATGCCGGTACTGGTATGGTCCAGTCGGGTCGACGGAGCCGACGGCCTCACTCGGGCTCCGGAAGGGCGCGCAGCGCCCGGCGGACGCGCTGAAGCGTCTCGATCGAGGGTTGGTCGGCGGCGAGGTCCTCGGCCGACAACAGGGACATCAGTCCGGGTGGGGGCGGTGCGGAGGCCGGCGCCTCACCGCGTCGCGGCAACGGCGGGCATAAGGAGCCGGGTTCGGCTTCCGGGGCTTCCGGCTCTTCCGGGGCGGGGTTCGCGACCGTCGTCGCTTCTTCTGGTGGCTCTGTGGGTTCTTCTTCTCGCTGTGCCGGTGTGCTTCGTCCACGTGCGGATGCGGCCTTGCCCGACTGCTTCTTCTTGCGGGCTCCGGCCCTCGATCTCACTATCCGCCCCTCCCCTTCTGCCCCGGATCGCGCCCGGGCAGCCCGCTGCCGGGTCGGCGTTTCGGCAGGGCCGTGGTCTTCGGTACGGCTCCCGTGGCGGAGGTGTCCGTCCGCGGGACGCGCGGTGCGGTGCTCGGCCGGGTGTCGGAGGCGGGCCGGGGCTGCCAGCGGACCAGGCCCAGGGACTCCAGCCGGACGAGGTCCAGGAGGACGGCGTAGAGTCCGCGGCCCAGCGTGAAGGCGATGTCCCGGGCGGTCCGGCGGCCGTTGACGCAGCCGAGGACGTCCTGCTGCCGGGGCGCGAGCCATCCGGCCGCGGTCTCGGGGCTCTCGACCCGTTCGGGCCGGACACGTGTCAGTTCACTCGGCGGCCCCCACAGCCGGGTCAGCCAGGCCGTCCGCCGCGCGGTCTCCTCGGTCAACTGCCGTGGTTCGAAGCCCGGTTCGGCGACGAGCGCGGGCTCGGGCCCGCTCACCTCGCGCTCCCCCGGCGGACTCAGGGCCATCGCGAAGGCGCCGTCGAACACGGCGGCCGCGCAGCAGACCTCGAACTCGGCGGCGCCGATCAGTCCCGTGGCCACCAGGTGTCCGCCCAGCCGGTCCGCGTCGGGCTCGGCGGCGGTCGCGGCCAGCCAGTCCTCGTCGGTGATCCGGCCGGAGGTCAGCAGCGTCGAGGTGACGGTGGGCGCGCCCGGGGTCTCGATCGCGCCGATCAGCCCGTCGCGCAGATGGATCGTTCCGCCGGGGTGGCCCGAGACCCGGACCGTCCCGCTGAAGCGCTCGTCGCGGAGCTGCTGCAGGAGGGCCGGCACGTTGCGGACCGCGGAGGGTGTCACGCGAGCACCTCCTTGGCGTGGTCGCCCAGACTCCTGAGGGCCAGCGCCACGTTGACGCGTTCCCGGTCGAGTCCGGCGGCCAGCAGCAGGGGGTCGCCCGTCGGGCGCACCACGGAGAACAGCACCTGATGGCGTTTGGCGCTGGTGGTGACCACGCTCTCCAGCTCTCCCCCGGCTCCCGCCGCGCCCAGCCGTTCGGCGATCAGGGCGGCGAGTTCGCAGATCTCGGTGGCGTCCCCCGCCTCGCCGAGGTCGCCGGCGGCGCCGTAGGTCAGGCCGGTGACCGCGTCGACGAGCGCGACGCCCGTGACCCCGGGGGAATCGAGGAGCCGGTCCAGGGACGTCCGGAGCGCTGTCGTCACTTCCCCCATTCCCCCTCCATCCGTCTACGCCGCACAGTACTTTGAGCGTCAACTTCCATAACAGGCAAAAAAGTTGACTTTCCAAGACCCGAGAGTCACTCACGTTCGATCGTAGATGGCCGGACATCGACCGGTCAGCAGCACCGAGGAATTGGGGCCCCAGCATGAACATCGAGACGGCGCTCAAGGAAGCCATGTCCATCGACGGCGCGATAGGCATCGCCCTCGTCGACTACGAGAGCGGGATGTCACTCGGCGCGCTCGGCGGCGGTCACGGCCTCGACCTGGAACTCGCGGCGGCGGGGAACACCGAGGTCGTCCGCTCGAAGATGCGCACGCTCGCGTCGCTGGACATGAACGACACCATCGAGGACATCCTGATCACGCTGGGCAAGCAGTACCACCTGATCAGGCCGCTCACCAACACCCAGGGAAACCTGTTCCTCTACCTGGCCCTCGACCGCTCCCGCAGCAACCTGGCGCTCGCCCGCCACGGCCTGAGGAACATCGAGACCGCGCTGGAGGTCTGAGCCGGCCGCTACGACGAAAAGGGGCCGGCCCCGGGGATCTCCTCCCCGGGGCCGGCCCCTCACGGCTTTCGCGACTCACGACTCCTGCGGGGTCGCCGTCACGTCGTGCTCGGGCACCGTCTGTCCGGAGCGGATCAGGTCGAGCCGCCCGAGGACCTTGGCGCGCAGGTCCGTCGGCACGTCGTCATGTCCGCAGCACCGCTTGACCAGCTTCTTCACGGCCTCTTCCAGGCCGTACTTCTCCAGGCACGGCGAGCACTCGGTGAAGTGCTGCTTGAACTTGGCGCGGTCGACGTCCGGCATCTCGCTGTCGAGGAACTCGTAGAGATGGTCGAGGACCTCACTGCAGTCCGTCTCGTGCGGCTCTCCGCAGCTCATGAGCCCGAGCCTTTCGCTTCGTTCGACTCTCCGGCACCGGCCGGGACCAGCCCGCGCTCACGGGCGTAGTCCTCCAGCATGCCGCGCAGTTGACGGCGGCCGCGGTGCAGGCGGGACATCACCGTACCGATGGGTGTCCCCATGATGTCCGCGATCTCCTTGTACGCAAAGCCCTCGACGTCGGCGAGGTAGACGGCGATGCGGAACTCCTCGGGGATCGCCTGGAGCGCTTCCTTCACGTCCGAGTCGGGCAGGTGGTCGAGCGCCTGCGACTCGGCGGAGCGCAGACCGGTCGACATGTGCGACTCGGCGCGGGCGAGCTGCCAGTCCTCGATCTCCTCGGCCGCGGAGCGCTGGGGTTCGCGCTGCTTCTTGCGGTACGAGTTGATGAACGTGTTCGTGAGGATCCGGTACAGCCACGCCTTGAGGTTGGTGCCCTCACGGAACTGGTGGAAGGACGCGTACGCCTTCGCGTACGTCTCCTGCACCAGGTCCTCGGCGTCGGCCGGGTTGCGCGTCATGCGCAGCGCGGCCGAGTACATCTGGTCGAGGAATTCGAGCGCGTCCCGCTCGAAGCGCGCGGTGCGCTCCGCGGTGGTCTCCGCGCTCGTGCCCTGGCCCTCGGGCTGCTCCGCCTGGCCGTTGTCGGTCCCTGCGTCGATCCCAGTGACCGGACCCACCTCCTCAAGATTCCGGGCAGCACCGAAACCGGTGCCACCGGAATTGGAGGATAGACGACTACCCGTCCCGGCCGCCCCTCGAATAGGGGTGGTCTTCGCCGCAGTCAGCACCGTCCAGTCCAGGTCAGCGCGGCTGCTGCGGCTCGGGCAGAAGGTCGAACCCATGCGGCGGACTTCCTCTCGTACAGACGGCTGTGCACTTCTGTCCGCCTCAACAGAGGAACGCGGCCCAACATTCCCGGGCCTTTACCCCAGTGACCCGGCCCACTTCAAGACCGCCTCGGTGATCACCGCAAGGGCCGCCTCCTGGGTGACCTCCGCGCGCTTCGGCACCACGAAGCCGTGATCGCCGTACGGCACCTCGACCAGCTCGTGGGAGCCGTCCGGGAACTCCTCGGGCCGCCCGAACGGGTCGTTGCCGCCCTGCACGACCAGGGTGGGCACCCCGGACCCGAGCAGCTCCTCGGCGCGGGACTTCTCCGGCCTGCCGGGCGGGTGCAGCGGGAAACTGAGGGCGAGTACGGCGTGCGCGCCCAGTTCGACGGCCGTACGGCAGGCGACCCGGGCGCCGGCGCTGCGGCCGCCGGAGATCACCGGCAGACCGGGCTTCGTCACGGCGGGCCAGATGCCCCGCCAGCCCACGTCCAGCGTCTTCGGCGCGGGCGCCAGCTTCTTGCCGGCCACCCGCCAGGGCTGCTCGACGAGGGCGACGCTCACTCCGTGCTCGGGGAGCGTGTGGGCGAGGGCCTGGAGGTCCCGCGCCTCGATGCCGCCGCCCGCGCCGTGGCTCGCCGCCAGGACGAGCCGTGCTTTCTTCGCTGTGTACCAGGTGATGCGGGCGTCCCCCGCGTCCGTGCTGACGATCTCCGTTGTGGTCACGTCAGAAGAGTGTGCCCTCCTCGGGCCCCTCCAGCTCCTTCAGCAGCTCCGGCCCGTTGTTGCGGACGTTGCTGACCGCGGTGGAGACGGGGTAGGCGCGCATCAGGCCGGGCGGCGGGGGCGCCAGCAGGGAGCGCAGGTCCTCGATGTCGGTGCGGGCCGGGTCGAGCCAGGCGTCCCAGCGGTCCGGGGTGAGCATGAGGGGCATCCGGGGGTGGATCTCGGCGAGGGTGTGCGGGCCGTCGGCCGGGGAGACGGCCAGCGGGGTGGTCTCCGCCTCCGTGGTGATCACCGAGCAGGTCACCCACCAGGCCAGCGGATGCTCGTCGGGCAGGGTCTTGTCCCGCCAGAACTCGTAGAGCCCGGCCATCGCGAAGACCGAGCCGTCGGCGGGCAGCACGAAGTACGGCTGCTTGCGCGGCCGCTTCTTCTTCCCCTCGACCTCCAGCTCGCGCTCGGCGACGCCGGTGACCCACTCGTAGTAGCCGTCGGCCGGGACGATGCAGCGCCGGGCGGCGAAGGGGCGCTTGAACGACGGCTTCTCGTGCAGGGTCTCGGACCTCGCGTTGATCATCCGGGCGCCGCCCTCGGGCGTCTTGGACCAGCTCGGCACCAGCCCCCACTTGAGCTTCCGCAGCTGGCGGACCGGTCGCGGGTCCCCGGTGTCCTTGAGCGGACGGTCGAGGACGGCGTAGACCTCCTTGGTCGGCGCCACGTTGTAGTCGGGCTCAAGGGTCTCCTCGGGCTCCCACTTCTCGACCTCGAAGATCCCCGCCAGATCCTCCGGCCCACGACTGGCCGCATACCGTCCACACATGTCCGACACCCCTCCGAGACGCCTGCACGACCGAGGATCTCACTTCGGCGTCACAGCCGGCAGGCGTGCATGGCGGTGGTCAGGATCGCCCGCGCCCCCAGCTCGTAGAGGCCGTCCATGATCCGCTGCGCCTCCTTGCCCGGGACCATCGCGCGGACGGCCACCCAGCCCTCCGTGTGCAGCGGGGAGACGGTCGGCGATTCGAGGCCCGGGGTGAGGGCGATCGCCCGCTCCAGCTGCCCGGCGCGGCAGTGGTAGTCCATCATCACGTAGGTCCGGGCGATCAGGACGCCCTGGAGGCGGCGGACGAACTGCCGTACGGCCGGGTCGTGGGCGTCGGCGCCGACGCGGCGGACCACGATCGCCTCCGACGTGAGGATCGGCTCGCCGACGACTTCCAGGCCGGCGTTGCGCAGGCCGGCACCGGTCTCCACGACGTCGGCGACCACCTGGGCCACACCGAGCTCGATGGCCGTCTCCACGGCACCGTCGAGATGGACGACGGAGGCGACCACCCCCTGGTCGGCCAGGTGCTTGGCCACGATGCCCTCGTACGAGGTGGCGACGGTCAGGCCGTCGAAGTCGGCGATCTCCCGGACGGTGCCCGGCCGGGCCGCGTACCGGAAGGACGAGCGTGCGAAGCCGAGCGGCAGGATCTCCTCGGCGTTGGTGGCCGAGTCCAGCAGCAGGTCGCGGCCGGTGATGCCGAGGTCGAGCCGGCCGGACGAGACGTAGATCGCGATGTCCCGGGGGCGGAGGTAGAAGAACTCGACGTCGTTGCCGGGGTCGACGAGGACCAGCTGTTTGCCGTCCTTGCGCTGCCGGTAGCCGGCCTCGTGCAGGATCTCGGCGGCGGGCCCGGACAGGGAGCCCTTGTTGGGAACGGCGATGCGCAGCATGGGGCCGGTCTCCTTCACATGGAGGACGGGGACGGACGGAGCCGTCCGCCGAGGGTCAGTACCGCCGACGACTCCGCGCCGCTGGACGCGTTGATCGCCGACCCGGGCCGCACCGGGGCCTGGCGCATGAAGACACCGGCGAAGCGGCCGCCGAACACCAGGGGCGCCAGCACCACCTCGCGCCCGCCGGACGGCCGGACGCCGGGCACGTCGACCACGGACGGCCGCACCCGCTCCTGGAGCACATGGCGCTCGCGCGGGTCCGCGAGCCGTTCCCGCAGCTCCGCCGCCCAGGACCGGTCGTCCGGGGCCAGGAAGCCGAAGGCCAGGTCCTTGCCGCCGTAGGCCGAGGCGGGCTTGCAGAGCAGCCGCTCGCGGCCCTCGACCGCGCGGTCGAGGGTCTCCGGCCGGAGCCGGAAGGTCACCGGTACGTGCGCCTGTACGAGGGCCTTCTCCTCGTCGGTCAGCAGGTGCTGGAACCCGGGGTCGTGGAGCAGGGCCAGGTTCGCCTTGTTGTCGTGCAGGGCGGCGGCGGGCGAGCCGATGAAGTCCAGCTTGCCGGCCGTGTCGAGGTCCATCAGCGCGCGGGTCAGCGCGGGCGGCACGAAGTTCTTCGACTCGTGCCAGGTGTACGCGGTGAAGACGGCGTCCACCCGCCGGCCCCGGAAGTGGGCCCCGTCCTCGGTGAGGTCCAGCTCGCTGATCAGGCCGCAGCTGATGTCGTGGCCCGCGGAGCGGATCATGTCGACGAAGAAGCGGCGGCCGCCGTCCAGGTCCGCCGGGTTGGCGGTGGCCTCGAAGACGTGCAGCGGCCCGTCGCCGCGCGCCCGGGTGAGCCCGGCGAAGACGTCGAGCCACACGCGTGCCGTGTCGGGGCCCTCCAGCCGCAGTCCGCGCGCGGCCAGGAAGGCGGCGTACCGCGAGTCGCGGGTGGCGCCGGTGTACGGGGCGAGCGTGCTGAGTCCGCCGAGGGAGGCGGCCACGTTCAGCTCGACGAGCTTGAGTCCCTCGTCGGTGACGACCAGGTCGGGCCGCATGAAGGCGGTGGCGACCCGGCGCAGCCGGGGCCGGTCCAGCGCCTCGGTCATCAGGGCCGCGTCCTCGTCCGGCAGCCCGAGATAGCGGGTCCAGGCCGCCAGGTCGTCCCCGAAGACGCGGCGCGGGAAGCCCGAGACCAGGTCGGCGAGGCGCAGCCCGACCGTCTCGACCGTGCGGGCCGCTTCGGCGGTGAAGGCGTGCGGCGGGTACTGGTGGCGCCAGACGGGCCGGCGCAGCCGCTCGGTGAACCACTCCCGGTCGGTCTCGGCGTCGGGTGTCGCCGCGAACTCGTCCCAGGCCGCGAGGGTGCGCGGCTCCAGCCAGGACCAGGTGTCGGGCCCGGCCGCCTGCTCCGCGCGTGCCCCGGTCCGCGTGACGACCCCGCTCATGACAGCTTCCCGGCGGTCCGCAGTGCCGCGAGCACGGTGGCGACGGCCTCCGAGGACCTGTCCTCACCGGTCGCCCGGTAGTGGTAGCTCAGCCCGCCCGGGTTCACCATGTTGACCTCGATGACGTACGGGAAGGCGAGGTCGATGCCCGAATAGAAGATCCCGAGGTCCATCATCCGCTTGCCCAGCGCGCGGACGAACTCGTCCTCCTCCGGGGTGAGTTCGAGCGCGGCGAAGCGGGCGCCCAGGGTGGCGTTGGACCGGTGGTCGTTCTCCGGGTGGAAGCGCAGGAAGCCGGAGACGGGGACGTCGCCGGCGAGGATGACCCGCTTCTCGTTGGTCCGGATGGTGGGGATGTACTCCTGGACCGCGGTGTGCCGCTTGGCCATGCCGATGACGTCACGGCCGTAACGCCCGTAGCGGGAGGCCGCGTTGCCGGTGGCGTTGGCGAGCAGCGCCGAGCGGTTGCGGTCGCGCCTGTTGACGACGAACACGTCCGCCCCGCAGCCGCCGTTGGTCGGCTTCACGACCCAGGAGCGGTCGCCGTCGGCCTCCACGAGCGCGTTGAGTTGGTCGAAGTCGTTGGAGACGTAGGAGACCGGGAGGTGCTCGGCGGGGACCACGGCCCCCAGGTTGATCTTGGTGTTGAGGTAGAACAGCGCGGACGCGTCGTTGACGAACGGCACCCGCTGGTTGAGCAGCCACAGCAGCTGGAAGGAGTCGGTGCCCGACTCCGGATGCGTCCCGGCCAGCACCCACACCAGGTCGAACTCCTCGGCGGACGCGTACGGCAGGCTCAGTTCGGGGAAGGTGCCGCCGCTGGTGAACTCCTCGCTGAGCCGCACCCGGTCGCAGACGACGACGGAGTCGTGCACGCACAGGGTGTCGATGTCACCGATGTGCACCTCGTGGCCCTCGCGGTACAGGGCGCTGGGGATGATCGAGTGGTTGTTCAGCTCGAAGGTGGACGCCCCGGAGACCAGGACCAGGATCTTGTACGGCAACGGATGCACCTTGTTCTGTGAGTCGTGGATGGAGTGGGGCGGGGTGCGGGCGGTCACGCCGGTTTCGAGCCCGCCGTGAGGGTCCGGACCGCCCGGGCGAGGTTGTTCTCCAGCTCCTCGCGGGTGTCTCCGGTGCCGACCACGAACGCGTGCCGGTCGCCCGACCTGCGCACCTCCGGAGGGGTGGCGCCCGCCGGCACGCTGATGTGCACCTCCGCGACGCCGGGCAGCGAGGCGACGAGTTCGGTGCTGATGCCGTGCAGCGGGACCAGCCGGTCGAAGGTGACGTAGCGGATGCCGGCGACCCGTCTGCGGGGGTGGGCCGGGAGCGGTTCGAGACCGAGGACGGCGGCGATGGTCTGCGCGAAGACGTCCTCGCCGAGGGCCAGGTCCAGCATGTCGCTGATCCGGTCGCCGCCGGGCCGCCCGTGCGACTCGATGAGCCGGGGCCCGTCGGCGGTCAGCATGACCTCGGTGTGCGAGGGCCCGTAGCGGTAGTCGACGGCGTCCAGGACGGCGGTGACCAGCCCTCCGATCGCCTCCTCGGCCGCGGGGTCGAGCGTCACGGGCAGGGTGTGCCCGGTCTCCACGAAGTGCGGGGCACCCGTGGTCGCCTTCTCGGTGACCGCCAGGATCCGGTGGCCCGCGGGCGAGGTGACCGCCTCGACGGAGTACTCCGTGCCGGCCAGGAACTCCTCCACCAGGTGGGGTGTGGTGAACTCCGCCGAGCCGGCCACGAACTCCTCGGCCGCCGCGCGGTCCGCCAGGTACCGCACCCCCGAACTGCCCGTGCCGTCCACCGGCTTGACCACACAGGGGAAGCCGATCCGCTCGGTCGCGGGCAGGATCCGGTCCCGGCCGGCGCACAGGACGTGGGCGACCGGCGCACCGGCCCGGTCCCCTACGACGGCCCGCAGCCGGGCCTTGTCCTTGAAGGCGGCCAGCGCACCGGGAGGATTGCCGGGCCAGCCCAGGCGTTCGTTGACCACCGCGGCCACCGCGCAGCCGAGTTCACCGAAGCCGAAACAGCTGACCGGCGCGGGCAGGTCCATCGCCCTCAGCAGTTCGACGAGTTCGCCGGGGTCCTCGGTCCAGGAGCTGCGCAGGGGCTCGCCGGGCGCGTTGTGGGGCAGCGGTGCGGTGGGGTCGCCGACGACGATCATCGCGCAGCCGAGCTGCACGGCCGCGTCGACGACCCGGTCCCGTGGATTGAGCAGGACCGCCGTCGGGGTGCGGAGGTCGGCGTCGATGTCCGGTGCGTCAGCCATGCTGGGCCCGCGCTTTCGGTAGGAGGAAACTGGTCAGCGCCGCGCAGAGGGAGAGGGCGACGAGCACCGGCCAGATGCCGCTGCCGTCTCCGCCATCGCCGAACGTCTGGAGCAGATAGCCGCCCATGCTGGAGCCGAGCAGGCTGCCGACCGCACCGAGGGCGCTCATCGTGCCGAGGGCGAGTCCGGTGCGCAGCGGCGAACTCGCCCTGACCGCCTGTTCGTCCAGGCTGGGCGAGATCAGCATCTCCGCGAAGGTCACCGGCAGGACGAACACGAACAGCGAGAACCAGCCGGTGAACGGAATGAACACCGCGTAGGCGAGGGCGAAGGCCAGGAAGCCGACGAGCAGGAGCGTCCGGGCCTGCGCCCGGCGGAACACATGGCGCAGCAGGGTGTACTGGCACAGCACCACCAGGGCGCCGTTGACGACGAAGACGACCGAGATCGCGACCGTGCTCCCGGTGGTCCGCTCGGCGGTGATGGGCATGACGACGTTGAGCTGGCTGTAGATCGCCCAGTACGCAACGCCGAGCAGGCACAGCGGCAGCCACTGCCGCGGCCCCCACCCGTCACCGGCCGCCCGCTCCGCCGCGCCCTTGCCCGGCGCCCGCGGTCCGGGCGCCGTCCGCCGCACCGGGCGCACGGTCAGCCGTACGCCGAGCAGCAGATGGGACAGGACGCAGGCGCCCAGGATCCAGCCGAAGCCCAGCGGGTACACGAGCGCGCCCAGGGCGGGTCCGGCCACCACGCCGATGTTCACGAAGGTCGAGCGCAGCGCGAGCATCTCGCGGGGTTCGACGCCGTCCTCGGTGACCAGCAGGGTCTTGACGGACAGCCCGAGCAGCGAGCCGCCCACGCCGATCGCCGCGATACCGGCGACGAGCGGTACGAGCCGGGTGCCGTCCGGGCCGCCCACGCCCAGTCCGGCGCCGAGCAGCAGATAGCCGCCGATCCGCAGGGCGAAGCCCGTCGTCAGCACCGCCCGGGTGCCGAACCGGTCCACGATCAGCCCGGACACCAGCGAGAACCCCTGGCCGCAGAAGGCGAGCAGTCCGACGAGGAATCCCGTCTGGGTGGCCGGCACGCCCTGGGCGGTGAACTCCAGCGCCAGCAGCGGCAGGAACATGAACGTCGTCAGACCGGTGAGCAGCACCGTCGTGAGCAGGACGCGGCCGGCCGGCGAGATCCGGCGCCAGGTGGTCATGCCGCCTCGTCCCCGGGGCCGTCGCCCGGGTGCTCCAGGCGGGCCATCAGCCAGGCCTCGGTCTCCAGCAGCCGCTCCTCCACCTGCGCCGCGTCGGCGCCGGCGACGATCACGAAGCACAGGTGCGAGGTGCTGTTCTGGGCCACGGCACCGGGCGCGAGCCCCTCGTTGACCTGGTACTCCCGCACCCAGGGGAAGGGCGGCCGGTCCGGGGCGCGGACCGGCCGGCCCTGGGGCAGGACGGAGACCGAGCCGTGCACCTCGGCGGGCGGGCCGGCGGGCGGCGCCTCGACGGGGAGTCCCAGCGAGTGGCGCAGCCAGGCGGAGTGGAGGTCGACGCCGTAGGTGGCGCGGGTGAGCGCGGGGATGCGGTTGCCGCCGACCCGGGAGGCGATCTCGCAGAGCACCAGCTCGTCGTCCGGGGTGTGGAACACCTCCAGGTGGTACGCGCCGACCTCGGGGGTGTCGAAGGCCGCGAGGACCCGGTCGAGGAACTCCTCCAGCCGGCGGGCGAGCGGATCGCCGGGGCCCAGCTGCACCGAGCCGTTGTTGTGCCCGGAGAAGACGCCGAGGCAGCTGCGCAGATAGCGGGAGGCGGCCACGAACCGGTAGCCGGGGGCGAGCACCGCGTCGACGTGGCACATCCGGCCCTCGACGAACTCCTCGGCCAGCAGGTCCTCCCGCCAGTGCCGGCGGCTGAACGCGGTCAGGTCGTCCTCGTCGCGCAGGACGACGATGTCCCGCGAGCCGCCCTGCTTCACCGGCTTGACGACCACCGGGTAGCCGTTCTCCGCGACGAACCCGGTGAGGTCGCCGAACGTCTCCAGCCGGGCGAAGCGCGGGACGCGCACGGCGGTGCCGGCCACCCGCTTCATCACCGCCTTGTCCCGGAAGGACAGGGCGCTCGCCTCCGACTGCCCCGGGATGCCCAGGTCCGCGCGGATCCGGGCGGCGCGCTCCAGGTCGTACTCGTTGTCCGTGATCAGGTGGGTGAAGGGCCGCTCGGCGGCGAGCCGGCGGATCGTCAGTTCCGGGTACGGGACGAACTCGCAGTCGGGTACGTACTCGTAGCGCGCGAGGCTCTCGGTGTTCTTCAGCTCGTTGTGGCTGAACACGTGGAGGCGGTCCGCCACTTCGGGGAGCATGGCGGCGTAGTCGTGCTGGGGGCCGTAGTTGATGACGGCGATCCGGCTCATGCGGCGTTCCTCGGGGAGTTCTGGCCGACCGGGAGGACCGGCAGGTCGTCCTGGACGTCGTAGGGCCTGCGGGCCCAGCGCATCGTGGACCAGGGGCCGGTCATCCGGGACAGGTCGGTGATGGTCTGCGGCCGGTACTCGGGGTCCCGGACGAGCGGGCCGTCGGGCGGGAAGACCCGGTCGACGTAGCGGTGTCCGGGGTCGGCCGCGAGGAAGACGACGGGGCCGCCGTCCGGTTCCTGCCGGCGGATGTGCCGGGCCACCTGCCAGCCGGCGCCCGCGGAGAGGCCGGCGAAGACGCCGGTGGTGGACAGCAGATGGCGGCAACCGGCCGCGGAGACGTCGAAGTTGATCCAGTGGATGTCGTCGTAGGCGGTGTAGTCGATGTTGGCGAAGCGGATCCCGCTGCCGATCCCGGCGATGATGAACCCGTCCAGCGGGATCGCCTCCGAGCCGAAGGAACGGCTGCCGAAGGGCTGGATCCCGGCCACCCGGACGTCGTTGCTCGACTCCCGCAGATAGCGGCTCATGGCGCTGGTCGACGCTCCGGTGCCGACCCCGCCGACCAGCGTGATCCCCGCCGACCCCACCTCCTTGACCAGGGTGTTCGCGACGCTCTCGTAGCCGATGTAGTGGACGTCGTCGTGGTACTGCTGCATCCAGTACGCGTCCGGGTTCTCCTCCAGGTAGGCGTGGACCAGCCGGACCCGGGTCTCCTGGTCGTGCTGGAGGCCGTCGTCGCCGGAGGAGGGGACCTGGGTGTAGGTGGCCCCGAGGTACTTGAGCTGGGTACGGATGGCCGCGTCGACCGCCACGGAGGCGAAGATGTGGCACTTCAGACCGAACTCGCGGCAGACCAGCGCGAGGGCGTGCCCGTATATGCCGCTGGAGCTGTCCACCACGGTCTGCCCCGGGCGGACGACCCCGCGGTCCAGCAGGTCCCTGACCGCGGCGCGGACCGAGGTGACCTTCATGACCTCGAACCGCAGCACATGGATGCCGTTCCCCAGGTCGATGAGGTCGGGTTCCGCCAGCTTCTCTGCGAATGATCGGTACATGGGAAGAGGTCTAGGGCAGGCCGGTCCCGGCGGCTTACCGGCCCGTTCCCGTCTCGTTCCCGTCCGGGTCCCGGAGTGATTCGGGACCGCGGCGGGAGGGTTCCCGGAACGGCCCTGCCGAGGATCTTCGCCATGACGACATCCGAATCCGGCGTGATATCAGGACCCCGCCTGCCCGAACCCGTGCCGCTGGTCTCCGCGGCGGTGCTGGAACACGCCCGCCGCCACCCGGAGCGCACAGCGGTGATCTGCGGCGAAGAGCGTGTCAGCTACGGCGAGTTGGCGGCCGGGGCCGCCGCCGTCGCCCGCGCGATCGGCGCGGACGAGAGGTGCGCGGCCGCGCGCAGAATCGGTGTCGTCTCGCACCGGACGGCGGGAGCCGCCGTCCACGCCCTGGGCATCTGGCTGTCCGGGCGGTCCTTCGTCTTCCTGGATCCGGCGGCACCGCAGGGCGCGGCCGAGCACATCCGGCGCACGGCGGGGCTGTCGGTGGTGGTCGACCCGCGCGAGTGGCCGGCGGGGCCCGCGGGGGCGGTCCCGGCCGCGGTCGCGTCGCGGTCGCCCGACGCGGAGGCGTACGTCCTGTTCACCTCCGGCAGCAGCGGCCGGCCGAAGGGCGTCTCCGTCTCGCAGGGAAACCTGGCGCACTCCAACGCCGCCCGGCTCGCGCTCTACGACGGCTTCGGCGTCCCGGTCTTCCTGCTGCTCTCCCCGTTCCACTTCGACTCCTCGCTGGCCGGGCTCTGGGGCACGCTCGCGGCCGGCGGCACCCTCGTCGTCGCCGACGAGGAGGAACGGCGCGTCCCCCAGGCGGTCCTCGGCCTGATCGCCCGGCACCGGGTCACCCACACGCTGACGGTCCCCGGCTTCCACCGGGAGCTGCTGCACACGCTGCGCGAGGACGAGCGGCACACGGCGCAGGCCGCCTCGCTGCGACTGGTGACCAGCGCCGGCGAGGCGCTCCCGCAGAGCGTCCTCGACCGGCACTTCGCGCTGCTGCCGGGCGTGGCCCTCAGCAACGAGTACGGCCCCACCGAGTGCACCGTCTGGTCCACCGCCCGGATCTACGAGAAGCCCGGCCCCACCGGCATCGGCTTCCCGATCCCCGGCACCTCGCTGCGGCTGCTCGACGACCGGCTGCGGCCGGTGCCGCCCGGCGCGGTGGGGCAGATCGCCGTCAGCGGCCCGGGGGTCGCCCAGGGCTACGTCGGCGACGAACGGCAGACGGCGGCGAAGTTCGTCGACCTGCCCGCCACGGCCGGTCCGCCCGTCCGCGCCTACCTCACCGGGGATCTCGGCCGGTTCTCGGACGAGGAGGGCCTGGAGTTCGTCGGGCGGCTGGACAACGAGGTGAAGATCCGCGGAGTGCGGGTCCACCTGGAGACGCTGGAGGAGGCGCTGACGGCGCACCCCGGGGTCCGGGCCGCCGCGGTGGCGTACGACGCGGAGACCGCCGTATGCCACGCCTTCGTGGTCGCGGAACCCGGCGCCGAGCCGTCCGCCGCCTCGATCCGCGGCTTCCTGGAGGGGGAGCTGGGCGCCGCCGTGGTCCCCGACCGGATCGTCTTCACCGCGGCGCTGCCGCGCACCGCCCACGACAAGACCGACCGGGCCGCGCTGCTGGCCACCACGGCTCCGCCCGTGGAACCGGAGCGGCTGCCCGGGGAGGGCGCCCTCGCCGACCACATCGCCCGGGTCTGGGAGAAGGTCCTCGGCGTGCCGGTGGCCTCCTCCGAGCAGGACACCTTCTTCTCGCTCGGCGGCAACTCGCTGACCGTGATCAGGCTCTCCCGGGCGCTCGGCGAACTTGCCGGCCGCCCGGTGGGGGTCAAGAACGTCTACCGCTGCGGCACGATCCCCCAGCAGGTGGATCTGTTGTCGCGGCTCTGAGCTACGGGGTTCCCATGTCCGTGTACATCAGATCCACGAGGGCCGTACCCGGTGGCCCCACCCACCCCGCTGCCGACTCCGGCTCCGTGCTCTGCTTCCCGCACGCGGGTGGCTGTGCCTCGTTCTTCCGGTCGTGGCAGGCGCTGCTGCCCGCGGTCCGGGTGGACGCCGTGCAGTACCCCGGGCGCGAGGACCGGTTCGCGGAGCCCGCGCCGGAGAGCCTGGCCGCGCTCGCCCGCGCGGTGACGGAGGAGATCCTGGCCCGCGGCGAGCGGTACTCCCTGCTGTTCGGGCACAGCATGGGCGCGTACGTCGCCTTCGAGGTGGACCGGCTGCTGCGCGCGGCCGGGGTGCCGACGCCCACCCTGGTGCTCTCCTCGGCCGCGGCCCCCGCGCTGCGGCCGCCGGTCCCCTACGAGAGGGACGCCGACGTACTGGCGTACCTCGAACGGTACGAACCGCTGAGCGCGGAACTCCGGCAGGACGAGGAGCTGCTCGGGCTGCTCCTGGAGTACGTCAAGGACGACCTCAGGCTGGTGTCCGGGTACCGGGAACACGCCGGGACGCGGACCGGCGCCCGGCTGGTCAGCGTGGTCGGCGCGGACGACATCCCGGAGATCCGGTCGCGGGCAGGGCGCTGGCGGGACCACGCGGCGGGCGGGTTCGCGCAGGTGGTGAAGGAGGGCGGGCACTTCTACCTGCGCTCGAATCCGCCGGTCGGGCTGATCGCGGCCGAGCTGGCCCGGGCCGGGAGCCTCGGCTCCCGTTCCACCGGGACTTCTCGTTCCGCACGGGCTTCTCGTTCCACACGGACTTCCTGAGGGGGAATGCGGCATGCCGTACACACAGACCGGACCGGCCGGGCATCCGGGAGACCTGGCCGGCCTCGCCGAACTGCGCCGCGAGGCCGGCCGGCTCGTCGACGGGCGGACCTACCGGCAGGGCAACCCCTTCGAGCTGTGGCGGCGGATGCGCCGGGCCGCCCCCGTGCTGTGGCACGAGCCCGGGGACTTCCCCGGCTTCTGGTCGCTGACCCGCCACGACGAGATCAAGGAGGTGCTCAGGGACGCCGAGGCGTTCAGTTCCTCGTCGGGCATCCTGTTGCGTCCGCTGTCCCAGGGTGAGGACCCCGGCGGCAACCGCACCCTGGCGCTCTCCGACCCGCCACGCCACCATGCGCTGCGCTCGGCCGTCGCCGGCTGGTTCGCGCCCAGGAACCTGCGGCTGCTGCGGTCCGAACTGGACGCGTCGGCACGGCGGATCGTCGAGGCGGCCGTCGACAGGGGCCGGTTCGACTTCGTGACCGAGGTCGCCGCGCAGCTGCCGGTGGAGGTGGTCTGCGCGTTCCTCGGCATCCCGGACGCGGACCGGCCGCTGATCGTCGAGTGGTCGACGGACGCCTTCTGCGCCGCCACGGCGGAGGAACGCACCCTCGCCCACCTGGAGATCCTCGACTACTTCGGCGCCCTGGCCGAGCGGCGCCGGGCCGAGCCGGGCGAGGACCTGGTCAGTGTGCTGGCCGGAGTGCGCCACGAGGGCGCGCCGCTCCCGCTCGACGAGGTGGTGCTCAACTGCGACAACCTGCTGGTGGGCGGCACGGAGAACGTCCGCCTCGCCATGTCGGGCGGGATGCTGGCGCTGCTTGACCACCCGGACCAGTGGGAGCTGCTGCGCCGGAACTTCGACGACACCGGCCTGGTCGAGTCCGCGATCGACGAGATCCTGCGCTGGACGTCGAGCGCCACGCACATCGTGCGCCGGGCGACGAGGGACGTGACGCTCGGCGGCGAGCGGATCGGCCGGGGCGAGCTCGTCGTGTGCTGGCTGCCGGCGGCCAACCGCGACCCGGCGCACTTCCCCGACCCCGACCGCTTCGACATCCGCCGGTCCCCGAACCGGCATCTGGCGCTCGGCGCGGGCCCGCACTACTGCGTGGGCACCCAGCTGGCCCGGCTGGAGATCCGGGCCGTGCTGCGGGAGTTCTTCGCGCGGGTGGACCGGGCGCTGCCGGACGGACCGGCCGAGCGGCTGGAGTCCATCGTGGTCAACGGCTTGCGGAGCCTTCCCATCCGTTTGACCTCGGCATATGCCGTTCCCACCGGTACCGGTCCGGGAACGGGGCGGGAAGGGCCGCGGTGAGCATTCCGGCACACCCACACACCGCACTCGCAGAAACGAAGGTGCACGGAATGCGCAGCAAACTGGCCGTACTCGCCGGGATCCTCTCCCTCGCCCTCGCCGCGGGCGTCGGAACCCTCACCCACGAGGCATCCGCCCCCACCACCGCCCACACCATCCTGGCCAACGGCACGGGGCCGGGCAGCACGGGCGGGTGACTCGGCGACGGGCTCGGTCCGGCCGGTTGGTTCCCTCCGGCCGGTGGGGCCGATCCGGTGAACGGGCTCGCTCCCGCCGGTAAGTCCACTCCGGCTGGCCGGCCAGCCCCCGCCGACCGGCTCGCTCCCGCAGGTGAGCCCACTCCGGCCGGCCGGCCAGCTCCCGTCGACGGCCCGGCTCACCCCGACCGGCCCGCCCCGCCCACCGGCCCCTCACCCCCGTACGCCCGTCATCCCCGCGTACAGCTCCCGCGCGCTGAGGCGGTGCGCGGCTGCCTCTCGTACGTCGCCCAGGCCGTCGAGGGCCTCGGCCATCCCCTCGACGGCCTGGGCCACCTCGATCCGGTACTCGATGGCTCCGGCGTGGAAGCGCGCGCTGCGGTGCAGTTCCAGGGCCTGCGCGAACTCGCCCCTGCGGCAGTGCACCCGCCCGAGGATGTTCTGGACGGTCGCCTGCCGGGTCGCGGTCCCCTTGGAACGGATCAGGTGCAGGGCCCGCTCCGCGTACCCGGCCGACTCCTCGCCGGCCCCGAGCCACTGGCTCACGTCCGCGGCGAGCGCCAGCGCGTGCGCGTACTCCTCCGGCATCCGCAACTCGTCGCCGAGTTCCAGTGCGCGTTCCACCACGGCGCGCGCGGCCGGATACTCCTCCGTGCCGAGCAGGGCCGCCGTCAGATCGGTGAGCGCGGTGATCTCCTCGGCGCGGGCGCCGAGTTCCCGGCTGAGCCGCACCGCGTGCTCGGCGGCCACCGCCGCCTCCCGGTACCGGCCGAGCCAGGTGTACACCGTGCTCAGGCTGCACCAGGCGTACGCGCCCTGCCGGCCGTCGGCCATGTCGTGGCGCCGCTCGACCGCCTGCTCCAGATAGCCCTGCGCCTCGGGGAAGTGGCCGAGGCAGCTGTGCAGCAGACCGAGCAGGCTGAGGCAGACGGCCTCGCCGTTGCGGTCCCCGTGGTCCTTCGCGACACCCAGCGCCTCCTCGGCCACCGGGATCCCCTCCCGGAACCGGCCCAGCCGCCACCAGGCGGAGCCCAGATTCGACAGGCTCACCCGCAGCAGCACGGGGTCCCCGAGCCGGCGGGCCGCGGCCACCGCGATCGTCGCCGCCTGCCGGTACTCCTCCAGACAGCTGCGCGAGTTGAGGTGGAAGACCAGGTTCCGGGACAGGTGCACGGTCTGGCCGAGGAACCCCAGCCGCTCGGCGCGCGCGACGGCCGAGAGCAGCGTGCCGTGCTCCCGCTCGAAGAACGACTCCGCCTCGACGACCTGCCCACTCGACGGCGGCTCGGCGATCTGGCCGATCGACGACGGCTCGGCGACCCGGCCACCCGGAGGCGCCACGACGGCCGTCGTACCGCGCCCGTCACCCCCGCTCGCGTGCGCGCCGCCCCCGACGGGAACCCGCCCCGGGTACAGGACCGCGCAGGCCTGGTCCGTCACCGTCAGGAAGTGGTCCAGCAGCCTCCCGAAGGCGGCCCGCTCCTGTCCCGCGTCCGCCCCCTCCTCCTCACGGAGCCGCTGCGCGAAGCTGCGGACCAGGTCGTGGAAGGTGTACCGGCCGATCTCGTGCTGCTCGACCAGGTGCATGTCCAGCAGATGCTCCAGCACCTCCTCCGCCTCGGCCGAGGAGGTGTCGAGCAGGGCGGCCGCCGAGTGGGTGTCGGTCTCGGCCCCCGGGTGCAGCCCGAGCAGCCGGAACGCCTCGCGGTGCCGCGCGTCCAGTCCGTGGTACGACATCCGCAGGGTCGCCTCGACGCTCCGGTCACCGGACTTCAGCTCGTCGAGCCGCCTGGTCTCGTCCCCGAGCCGGCCCACGAGGTGGCCCAGGGTCCACAGCGGCCGGTTGCGCAGCCGGGCCGTGGCGATCCGCAGCGCGAGCGGCAGGTTCCCGCACAGGGCCGCCAGCTCCGCCGCCGCCTCCGGCTCACCGAGCACCCGCTCCTCGCCCAGCGCGCCGGTGATCAGCGCGAGGCTGTCCGAGGGCGACATCGTCCCGATGGACATCCACTCGGCCCCGTCGAGACCGACCATGCGGATCCGGCTGGTGAGCAGGCCGAGGGAGCCGGGGTGCGAGGGCAGCAGCGGGCGGATCTGCGCGGCGTCCGCCGCGTTGTCCAGCACCAGGAGCACCCGGCGGTTGGCCAGGGTGGTCCGCCACAGGGCGACCCGGCCGTCGAGGTCGTCGGGGATCCGCTCCCCCGGCACGCCCAGGGTGCGCAGCAGTGTGCCGATCACCGTGCCGGGCCGCATCGGCTGCTCGCCCGGGGTGAATCCGCGCAGGTCGACGAAGAGCTGCCCGTCCGGGTACCGGTCGGCCAGCCGGTGCGCGCCCCGCACGACGAGCGCGGTCTTGCCGCTGCCGCCCATGCCGTCGACGGCCACGATCCGCACCGCCCCGTCCCGCGGCGGTGCGGCGTACTCCAGCAGCTGGGTCAACTCCCGGTCGCGCCCGGCGAAGTCCGTGAGGTCGTGCGGGAGGGTGCACGGGGCCGCCACCGCCTCGGGCTCGGGTTCACCGCTCGCCGCGGGTGCGGCCGACGCGACCGCGGACTCCGGCGACACCGCGTCCGGCACGGCCAGTTCGGGGCTGTCCCGGAGGATGGCCTCGTGCAGCCGGGTCAGTTGGGGACCGGGATCGATCCCCAGCTCCTCGATGAGCAGTTCCCTCGCCTTGGCGAACTCGGCCAGCGCCTCGGCCTGCCGCCCCGAGCGGTACAGCGCGAGCATCAACTGCCCGCGAAACGATTCTCCCAGGGGATGTTCAGCCACCAACTCCCGCAGATCGCCGATGAGTTCCCGGCTCTCGCCGAGCGCCAGCCGCAGCTCCATCAGCTGCTCCACGGCGGCCAGCCGCCGCTCCTCCAGTACGACGGAGGCCGCGGCGATCACCGACCCGCCGCCCCCGGGCAGCACCGGGCCGCGCCACAGCACGAGCGCGGTGCGCAGCAGTTCGGCGGCCTCGGCGAGGTGGCCCGCCTCCAGCGCGTCCCGCGCCTCGCAGAGCCGGTCGGAGAACTGGCTCAGATCGAGCTGGCTCCGGGCGACGTCCACCCGGTATCCCGGACCGTCGGTGACGATCATCGAGGGCCCGCCCGGGATGCGCTGCCGCAGATCGGCGATCGCCTTGCGCACCTGGTGCGCCGCGGTCGCCGGCGGCTCGTCGTCCCACGCGGCCTCCACCAGCCGCGACACCGGCACCATCCGGCACGGGTCGAGCAGCAGGGTGGTCAGCACCCGCGCCTGGATGGGCCCGCCGAGCCGCAGCCGGACCCCGCCGGCCCTGACTTCCAGCGGCCCCAGGATCGCGAACCCCGCCTCCCCACGCACACCGTCGTCCACTCCGCGTCCCCCTCGGCTCCACTCTCCGCATGATCGCGTTCATGATCGTGTCCATGATCACGCGGAATCTACGCGTGGTGATTTTAAGCTGCGACCCGTTCACGGAGTGTCAAGAAAACAGAAACGATCCGGCCCCGTCGACGGCCCGCCCTCCGCACACACAGGCCGCACTGCGAGACTCCGTAGGACACTCCGTACGACGAGAGGGAGCGCCCGGAAGACATGGACAGCAGTACTGCGACCTCTCTGTGGGACGAACTCGTCGGCACCCAGAGCGACCCGGACCTGTGGGTCGTCATCGCGACCCTCGTGGCCGCGCTCGCCGTGGTCGTCCCCCACAACGTGTGGCGTATCGCCCGCAACGCCATCACCATCGCCCACGAGGGCGGCCACGGACTGATCGCCCTGATCACCGGCCGCCAGCTGACCGGCATCCGCCTGCACTCCGACACCAGCGGCCTCACGGTCAGCCGCGGCAAGCCCCACGGCCTCGGCATGATCCTCACGGCGGCGGCCGGCTACACGGCCCCGCCCCTCCTGGGCCTGGGCGGCGCGGCCCTGCTGGGCGCGGGCCGCATCACCCTCCTCCTCTGGGTGGCGACGGCCCTCCTGATAGCCATGCTGGTCATGATCCGCAACGCCTACGGCGCCCTCACGGTGATCCTGACCGGCGGCACCTTCGTCCTGGTCTCCTGGCTGGCTGGCCCCCAGATCCAGGCGGCGTTCGCGTACGCGGTGGTGTGGTTTCTGCTGCTAGGCGGAGTACGCCCCGCGTTCGAACTACAGGCGAAGAGGTCAAGGGGAGGCGCAGGCGACTCCGACGCAGACCAACTGTCGAGACTGACAAACGTCCCGGCGGGCTTGTGGCTGTTCCTGTTCCACGCGGTGTCACTGTGCTCACTGATAGGCGGGGGTAGGTGGTTGCTGGATGGATGACGTAGCCCCGAAGGGGCACGTCATCCAGGGGCGCGGGGAACTGCGCGACCAGCCACAACGGCGCCGCACCCAACAACGCACCCCCCACTAAAGTGGACCCATGGCTTTGAACCCCGCAGAACCCGCCCCCTGGCCCGCCCCCCACGCAAGCGGAGCCATCGACGCCACGGTCCACGTCCCGGGGTCGAAGTCCGTAACCAACCGCGCCCTGGTCCTCGCATCCCTCGCCTCAGAACCGGGTTGGCTCCGCCGCCCCCTCCGCTCCCGGGACACCCTCCTCATGGCGGCAGCCCTCCGCGAGATGGGCGTGGGAATCGAGGAGGGAGTGGGCCCCGACGGCACCGGAGAGACCTGGCGCGTCCTCCCGGCAGGGCTCCGCGGCCCCGCCACCGTCGACGTGGGCAACGCCGGCACCGTCATGCGCTTCCTCCCCCCCGTCGCCGCCCTCGCCGACGGCGAGATCCGCTTCGACGGCGACCCGAGGTCGTACGAGCGCCCCCTGAACGGCGTCATCGACGCCCTCCGCGTCCTCGGCGCCCGGATCGACGACGACGGCCGAGGCGCGCTGCCGCTCACCGTGCACGGCGCGGGCGCCCTGGACGGCGGCCCGGTGGAGATCGACGCCTCGTCCTCGTCCCAGTTCGTCAGCGCCCTCCTGCTGAGCGCCCCCCGCTTCAACCAGGGCGTGGAGGTCCGGCACGTAGGCCACTCCCTGCCCTCCCTCCCGCACATCCGCATGACCGTGGACATGCTGCGCGCGGTCGGCGCCCAGGTGGACACCCCCGAGTCGGGCGGCGAGCCCAACGTCTGGCGGGTCACGCCGGGCGCTCTCCTCGGCCGCGACCTCACCATCGAACCGGATCTCTCCAACGCCCAGCCGTTCCTCGCCGCCGCCCTGGTGACCGGCGGCAAGGTCGTGATCCCGGACTGGCCGGCCCGCACCACCCAGCCCGGCGACCGGCTGCGCGAGATCTTCACCGAGATGGGCGGCTCCTGCGAACTCACCGAGTACGGCCTGGTGTTCACCGGATCGGGTGCGATCCACGGCATCGACGTGGACCTGGGCGAGGTCGGCGAGCTGACCCCCGGCATCGCCGCGGTGGCGGCCCTGGCCGACTCCCCCTCCACGCTCCGGGGCGTCGCCCACCTGCGGCTGCACGAGACGGACCGCCTGGCCGCGCTCACCAAGGAGATCAACGAACTCGGCGGTGACGTCACCGAGACCGCCGACGGACTGCACATCCGCCCGCGCCCGCTGCACGGCGGTGTCTTCCACACCTACGAGGACCACCGCATGGCCACGGCCGGCGCGATCATCGGCCTCGCGGTCGAGGGCGTACGGATCGAGAACGTCGCGACGACGGCCAAGACCCTGCCGGACTTCCCGGATCTGTGGACAGGGATGCTCGGGGCGTAGGGACGTAGACGATGCGCCGCTACGGCAAGCACACCGACGAGGACGACATCCGCAGCCGCCCGAACCGCAAGGGCACCCGACCCCGTACGAACATCCGCCCCGCCCACGAGGACGCGGCCGAGGGCATGGTCCTCACCGTCGACCGCGGCCGGCTGACCGTCCTCGTCGACGACCGGATCGTGCTGGCGATGAAGGCCCGCGAACTCGGCCGCAAGGCGGCGATCGTCGGCGACCGGGTGGCCCTCGTCGGCGACCTGTCCGGCAAGAAGGACACCCTCGCGCGGATCGTCCGCATCGAGAAGCGCACCTCGGTGCTGCGCCGTACCGCCGACGACGACGACCCGTACGAGCGCGTGGTCGTCGCCAACGCCGACCAGCTCGCCATCGTCACGGCCCTCGCCGACCCCGAGCCGCGCCCGCGCCTGATCGACCGCTGCCTGGTGGCGGCGTACGACGGCGGCCTGGAACCGCTGCTGGTGCTGACCAAGTCGGACCTCGCCCCGCCGGACAAGCTCCTGGAGCTCTACGGCGACCTGGACATCCCCCATGTCGTCACCAGCCGCGAGGAGTTGGAGAACGGCGACGCGGCGCAGCGGGTGCGCGAGCAGCTCGACGGCAAGATCACGGCGTTCGTCGGCCACTCGGGCGTCGGCAAGACGACCCTGGTCAACGCACTGGTCCCGGTGGACCGCCGGCGGCTGACCGGGCATGTGAACGCGGTGACCGGCCGCGGCCGGCACACCACGACCTCGGCGCTGGCGCTGCCCCTGGACGGCGACGACGGCTGGGTGATCGACACCCCGGGCGTCCGCTCGTTCGGACTGCACCACGTGGACCCGTCCCGGGTGATCCACGCGTTCCCCGACCTGGAACCGGGAACCGAGAACTGCCCCCGCGCGTGCAGTCATGACGAGCAGGACTGCGCGCTGGACGAGTGGGTCGCGGAGGGCCACGCGGATCCGGCCCGGCTGTATTCGCTACGACGACTGCTCGCGACGAGGGAGCGCAAGGAGGGCGACTGAGGGGGCGCCCAGGAGGGGCGACTGACCTCCGCGTTGTTTGGCTGTACGCGAGTTCGGTAAGTGCATAATCGCACCGAGCCGGACATACGGGAGGACAGCACATGGCGTGGCTGCTGGTGGTGGTGGCCGGGTTGCTGGAGACCGGTTTCGCGGTGTGCCTCAAGCTCTCGCACGGCTTCACCCGGCTCTGGCCCACGGTCGCGTTCTGCATCTTCGCGCTCGGCAGCTTCGGCCTGCTGACGCTGTCGCTGCGCAAGCTCGACGTGGGCCCCGCCTACGCCGTGTGGACCGGCATCGGGGCGGCGGGCACCGCGATCTACGGGATGATCTTCCTCGGCGACCTGGTCTCGACGCTGAAGCTGGTGTCGATCAGCCTGGTGATCGTGGGCGTGATCGGACTCCAGCTGTCGGGCTCGGCCCACTGAGTCCTACGCGTACTGCCGGTGCAGCGCACTGCGCACGAGATCCGCGACCCCGCCCTCCCCCGGCGGCGCCGCCACACAGGACAGCGCGAGCCGGACGGCCAGTTCGCAGGAGCGGGCGAGTTCGGCGACGTCCGACTTCTGCACCCCGGGCCCGGCCAGCACCGTCACCGCGCGGTCGCGCACCAGCGCCACGAAGTCGCCGGGCGAGGGCAGCGGCCCGTCCGCGCGGCGCTGCGCCGGCACCGCCGAGGAGGACGGCACCGCGGAGAGGGTCGGTGAGGGCAGGCGCTCGCTCCAGCAGCCGGTGAGCATGGCCCGTACGAGCGCGTTCTCGCGGGCGGAGGCCGTCGTCCACTCGGCGGTCGCGGTCAGCCGCTCGCGGGCGTCGCCGTGGGCGGTCAGGGCCCGCTCGACGCCGACGAGATAGCCGTCCGCCTCTCTCCTGACGAGCGCGCGGGCCAGCCCCTCCTTGCTGCCGAACTCGTTGTACAGCGTCTGCCGTGACACCCCGGCGGCCGCGGCCACGTCCACCATCCGCACCGCGGACCACGGCCGGCGCGCCAGTGCCGTGTAAGCGGCGTCCAGCAGGGATTCCCGCGCAGCAGGCATCGTCGCCTCCCAGGAGCGAGCGGCTCTGCGCCCCAGATTTGACGCGTGCGGGGGCACTGTCAAGGGTTCGCGGGCGCACGGAACGGCGCGGTGCGGTCACCGTCTGCCGTCACGGCGGTGCCGAACCGTTCACCGTGCGCCGTCAAGGTGGTGCCAAACCGTGAGCAGGGCCCGGTAGCCCCTGCCCGACCTTGCCGGATACCGTTCGTCACATGCCGGACTACCTCGACGATCTCCGTTTCGCCCATGTCCTCGCGGACGCGGCCGACGCCACCACCATGGACCGCTTCAAGGCGCTGGACCTCAAGGTCGAGACGAAGCCCGACATGACCCCGGTGAGCGAGGCGGACAAGGCCGCCGAGGAACTCGTCCGCGGCCACCTCCAGCGCGCCCGCCCGCGGGACGCGGTCCTCGGCGAGGAGTACGGCCTCCAGGGCACCGGCCCTCGCCGCTGGGTCGTCGACCCGATCGACGGCACGAAGAACTACGTCCGCGGTGTCCCCGTCTGGGCGACGCTGATCTCCCTGATGGAGGCGGCCGAGGGCGGCTACCAGCCGGTCGTCGGGGTCGTCTCCGCCCCCGCGCTCGGCCGCCGCTGGTGGGCCGCGAAGGGCCACGGCGCGTTCACGGGCCGCAGCCTGACCTCCGCCTCCCGGCTGCGCGTCTCCCAGGTCGGCAAGCTCTCGGACGCCTCCTTCGCGTACTCCTCGCTCTCCGGCTGGGAGGACCAGGGGCGCCTCGGCGGCTTCCTGGACCTGACCCGCGAGGTGTGGCGCACGCGCGCGTACGGCGACTTCTGGCCCTACATGCTGGTCGCCGAGGGCGCGGTCGACATCTGCGCCGAACCGGAACTCTCCCTCTGGGACATGGCCGCGAACGCGATCATCGTGACAGAGGCCGGCGGCTCCTTCACCGGCCTCGACGGCCGCCCGGGCCCCCACAGCGGCAACGCGGCAGCCTCCAACGGGCTGCTCCACGACGAACTGCTGGGGTATCTGAACGAGCGGTACTGAAAGTCACAGATGAGCGCGTGCGCCCTCAATCGGCGACCCGCGCCCCCTTGTTGACCCCCGCTTTACCTGCGACTCTGAGAGGACCCTCGTTTGTGAACTTGTGCAGTGCTGAATTAGGCGCCTCCGGCGCCGGGGGTGAACTAAGTCAGTGCTGCCTTTGGAGGTGACTCCGCACCCATGCTCGTACGCGACGCCATGAGCACGGTGGTCCTCACCATCGGCCCCGCCCACACCCTCCGCCAGGCCGCCGCCCTGATGTCCGCCCGCCGGGTCGGCGCGGCCGTCGTCCTCGATCCCGACGGCACCGGCATCGGCATTCTGACCGAGCGCGACATCCTCAACTCCGTGGGCCTGGGCCAGAGCCCGGACACGGAGGCCACCCACGCCCACACCACGAACGACGTCGTCTTCGCCGCTCCGACCTGGACCTTGGAGGAGGCCGCGCACGCGATGGCGCACGGCGGCTTCCGGCATCTGATCGTCCTCGACCGCGGTGAACCCGTCGGCATCGTCTCGGTCCGCGACATCATCCGCTGCTGGGCCCCGGCCCGACAGCGCGTACCGGCCTAGCGCACCGGCCCCGACAGCAAGCGGGCACGGAAAGCGGGCTACGACAAGCGGTCCAGTGCCGGATCCCTCCGGCCACCCGTCGTAGCCCGCCACCAATCTACATTGGACTGAGTCCAAATCGATCTCGCCTCCAAAGTAACACCCATTCGGAATCTGGTCTCCGGCTGTTAAGCTGGACGCATGAGCGACCTTTTGGAACGACTGCGCGGCCGCGGCTGGCGGATGACCGCGCAGCGGCGCGTCGTGGCCGAGGTCCTCGACGGCGAACACGTCCACCTGACGGCCGACGAGGTCCACGCACGCGCCGTGGCCAAGCTGCCCGAGATCTCCCGGGCGACCGTCTACAACACCCTGGGCGAGCTGGTCTCCCTCGGCGAGGTGCTGGAGGTCGCGACCGACAAGCGCGCCAAGCGCTACGACCCCAACGCCCACCGTCCGCACCACCACCTGGTGTGCGCGCAGTGCGGCGCGATCCGGGACGTGCACCCGACGGGCAACCCGATGGCCGACCTCCCCGACTCCGAGCGCTTCGGCTTCACGGTCTCGGACGTCGAGGTGACGTACCGCGGCGTGTGCCCCAACTGCGCGGCCGCGTAACGAACCCCACCGAAGCCCCGGCGCCCCAGGCGGACGCCGGGGCTTTGTGGTACCCACAGGCTTCCTGAATCTGACGGACCGTCATATCGTCGTGGGAATGTCACAGCCCACACTCCACGCCACCACCCTCACCCGCACCTTCGGCCGCCCGCCCCGGTCCGTCGACGCCCTCGGCCCGCTCGATCTCACCGTCGCCCCGGGCGAGTTCGTCTGTCTGGTCGGCCCCTCGGGCTGCGGCAAGTCCACGCTCCTGCGCATCGCGGCGGGCCTGCTCCGCCCGAGCACGGGCACCCTGGAGATCCGCACCCGCACCCCGCGCCCGGCCGCCATGATCTTCCAGGACTACGGCATCTACGACTGGAAGACCGTCCGCGCCAACGTCCGCTTCGGCCTGGACGTCCAGCGCGTCCCGCGCCGCGAGGCGAACGCCCGCACCGACGAGTGGCTCGCCCGCATGGGCCTGGCGGACTTCGCGGACGCCTACCCCTCGACGCTCTCCGGCGGCATGCGCCAACGCGTCGCGATCGCACGGGCGTTGGCCGTGGAACCCGAACTCCTCCTGATGGACGAGCCGTTCGCCGCCCTCGACGCCCAACTGCGCACGATCCTCCAGGACGAGCTGCTGGACCTCACCCAATCCCTGCGCACCACCACCCTGTTCATCACCCACAGCCTGGAGGAGGCGATCGTCCTCGGCGACCGCGTCCTGGTGATGTCCGCCCGCCCCGGCCGACTCCTCGCCGAACACCACCCGCCGTTCCCCCGCCCGCGCACCGGCGACATCCGCTCCACGCCTGAATTCACCGCCCTGAAGAGCGAGTTGTGGGATCTGCTGCGCAAGGAGGCGATACCGGCATGACGACGTTGACCACCCACGAGAAGGAAACCGTCCTGGTCCGCCGCCCGGGCCCGGAAGAACTCCACCCCACCCGCACCCACCGCCGACGCCGCACCCTGGAACTGTCGTTGGCGCTAGCGGTCCCCATCCTCCTGATCCTCCTGTGGCAACTGGCCGCCACCCAGGCCTGGATCGACGACCGCGTCTACCCGGCCCCCTCCACGATCCTGGCCGACGGCTGGGACCGCGCGGCGGCCGGCGACCTCTGGCCGGACGTGTGGGCCACCCTGAAACGCGTCCTGGCGGGCTACGCCGTCGGCACCGCGGCGGGCTACGCCCTGGGCCTGTTGATGGGCTCGCTCTCCCTCGTACGGGCGGCCCTGGAACCGCTGTTGGACGCCCTGTACGTCGTCCCCAAACTCGCCCTCCTCCCGATCTTCCTCAACATGTTCGGCCTGGGCGAGGGCCCCCAGATCGCCCTGGTCGCGGCGACGGTCTTCTTCTTCGTGTGGATCTCCACGATGTCCGCGGTCCTCGCGATCCCCTCCGGCCACCGCGACGCGGGCCGCGTCTTCGGCGCCTCGCCCTGGCAGATGTTCCGCCACGTCCTGCTCCCCGCCTCCCTCCCGGCCGTCCTGGTGGGCGCCCGGATCGCGGCGGGCGTGGCGGTCCTGGTGATCGTCGCCTCGGAACAGATCGCCGCGACAAACGGCCTGGGCCACCTGATCTTCGACTCGCGCGCACTGTTCCAGAACGACGTGATGTTCGTCGGCATCGTCTGCGTGGCCGCCCTCGGAGTCCTCTTCTCCGAACTGGTGCGCCTCCTGGGCCGATTGCTCACCCCGTGGGCACCGAGAGACCGTGGAAGGGGCCAGTCGTGAACATCCTTTTTTACGGCCGCGCAGTCGCCGTAGGAGCCCTGCTCACCTCGCTTCTCTCCTGCACGTCACACTCCACACCGGGCTCGGAGTCCCAGGCGCCCGGGGGTGCGCCCCGGACCGTGCGCCCGGTGGCGGGCTGCGGCTCGGGTTCCTGGACGGACCCGTCGGACCTCTCCCCCACCCGCGCCCCGGCCCGCTGCGACACGGGCACGCCGGCGGCCGTACCCCTCTCGAAGCCCCGCAAGGTGACGATCGCGACGGGCACGCTGAGCGCGGAGTATGTGGCACCGCTGGAAGTCGCCCTGGACAAGGGCGAGTTCAAGAAGGAGGGCCTGGACGTCACCCTGAAGGTGCTGCCGACCCCGGACTCCCTCCCCCTGCTCGCGAAGGGCGACATCGACGCGCTCTGGGCGGCCCCCGAGGCGGCGGTCGTGAACGGCGTCCGGGGCGGTTTCGACATCCGCTGGGTCGCCGGGAACTTCTCCCCCGACCCGAAGTCGAAGAGCGGCCTGTGGGTGAAGCTCGGGGATGGGGAGAACGCCGACCAGGTGAAGATGGCCGGCCGCAGGATGGGCACGATGATCGGCAAGGGCTCGGTGATCGCTTACCCCATGGAGAAGGCCCTGAAGAGCCACGGTGGCGGCCTGGACAGGATCCAGTACCAACAACTCGGCTCCGCGGACGTCCTCACGGCCCTCCAGAACGGCGGGGTCGACTCGGCCTGGCTCCTCGACCCGGTCTGGCGCAGGGTCGACGGCAAGCCCGGCTACGCCTTCCTGGGCGGCCAGCCGCTGGGCGAGCCCCTGGGCGGAATGCTGTACGGCCCGAGCCTGCTGAACGACGACGTGGACGCGGGAGTGGCCCTGCTCCGCGCCTACATCCGCACGGTCAACACCTACTTCGCCGGCGACTACAAGTCGGACGCGACCTTCGTCACCTACCTCGCCAAGCTCCTGAAGACGGACGAGACGATCCTGAGGTCCACCCCGTCCCTCCGCATGGACTGGGAGATCCGCAAGGGCACGACGGACCGTCTCCAGGCCGCGTACAAGGCACAGGGAGCAGTCGAGGGAGGCTCGCTACCGGAATCGAAGACGGTGAACAGAACCCTGTACGAGGAAGCGGTGGGCCACCGCCCATGAACGCACCTAGGGCCGGAACCCTCTCGGATTCCGGCCCTAGGCCTTCAGTAGCGGGGACAGGATTTGAACCTGCGACCTCTGGGTTATGAGCCCAGCGAGCTACCGAGCTGCTCCACCCCGCGTCGATGAATGGAACAGTACGTGAGAGGTGAGGACACAAGCAAATCGGTTTCCCTGCACCGCACCCACCTAAGGGGCGCGGGGAACTGCGCGAACAACCCCCACCGCCCCGCAGCCGCCGTACGACCTACGAGGCACCCCCTCAGGCGGACAGCTCTTCTCTGAGCGCATCCCGCAACCGAGCCGCCCGCTCAGAAACCTCAGCCGGCCCCAAAGCCACCGCACGGTCGGCCCACCGCTGCCCTTCCGCCAGCTCACCCCCACGCGCGTAGACGAGCGCCAACCGCAACGCCGCCCGCCCATGCCCCGCATCGGCAGCCCGGGTCCACCACACGGCCGCCTCCGGCTCACTGCCCTCGCGAGCCAACAGCAGCCCCAGATTGAACGCCCCGTTCCGAGACCCCGCCTCGGCCGCCTCCCGGTACCACCGGGCCGCCTCCACGACATCCCCCCGGGCCGCCGCCAGCATCCCGACCCGCACCTGGGCCCGCCGGTGCCCCTGCGTCGCCGCCCGCTCGTACCACTCCTCGCACTCGCTCTTGTCCAGCTCCGCGGACTCCCCGAGGGAGTGCGCCGGCACCGGCGGCCGCCGAGCGTCCAGCACGGTCGCCAGCCGGTACGCGGCCTCCGCGCTGCCACCTCCCGCCGCACACCGCAGGTACCGCTCCGCGTCCGCCTCGTCCCCGTCCCGCAGCCGGGCGATCCCGACCTGGAGCGCGGCCTCGGTGTGCCCGGCGGCGGCCGCCCGCTCGTACCAGCGCAGCGCGACCCCGTCCTCCCCGCGCCCGGCGAAGAGGATCCCGAGGTTGAACGCGGCGTCCACGCTCCCGGCCTCCGCGGCCTTGGAGAACCACGGCTCGGCCCCGGCGGTGTCGCCGCCCTGGAGCAGCAGGATCGCGAGCGCGTTGGCCGCCTCCCGGTGCCCCGCGTACGCGGCACGCCGATACCACTGCTCGGCCTGCGCGACGCGTCCCTGCTCGGCGCAGAGCAGCCCGAGGTTGTACGCGCCGTTGTCGTCGCCCGCGTCCATCGCCGCCCGGTACCACCGCTCGGCGGTCTGCGGCTCGCCGCGCTCGGCGTGCAGCGCGCCCAGCGCGTTGGCCGCGTTGCCGTCGCCGTCCTGGGCGGCGCGCAGCCACCACACGGCGGCGCTCTCGGTGTCCCCGGCGTCCCGCAGCAGGAACCCGAGCGCGCAGGCGGCCCGCGCCTCGCCGTCCTTGGCGGAGGTCAGATACCAGCGCCCGGCCTCCTTGAGTTCCCCGCGCCGCTCCAGGATCGCCCCGAGCTGCAGGGCGGCCCGCCGGTGCCCGCGCGCGGCGGCCTGCCGGTACCACTGCTCGGCCTCCTCCGGCCCGGTACCGGCGTCCTCGGTGTCGGCTCCTGCCCTGCGGTCGAGGGCGCGCGCCAGCCGGTACGCGGCCTCCCGGTGCCCCCGCTCGGCCGCGGTCCGCATCCAGCGGTCGGCGTCGGCGTCCCCGCGGTGCTCCAGGAGGTCGGCGAGGGCGTAGGCGCCCAGCGTGTGCCCCTGCTGGGCGGACTGGCGCAGCCAGTACTCGGCGGCGGGCTCGTCGCCCCGCTCGCGGTGGTGGCGTCCGAGGGCGTGCGCGGCCGGCGCGGACCCGGCGACGGCGGCGATCCGCCACCAGCCGGCCGCGTCCTCGGCATAGCCGCGCTGGTGCAGCAGGACACCCAGGTTGTTGGCGGCGGCACGGTCCCCGGCGGCGGTGGCGGCACGCAACTGGGGCTCGGCTCCGTCGAGATCACCGCGGCGCAGCAGCAGGGCCCCGAGGACGCTCATCGCCTCGACGTCACCGGCCTCGGCCGCGAGGCGCTGCCGGAGCTCCTCGGCGGCGTCGTCAGCCACCTCCGCGGCCCCGTCCTGACCGGAAGGTTGCACAAAACGCCCTGTCTCGAACAGAGTTGCCTTGTCCCCCATAACGTCCATCGTCGCACCACCTGCAACCCGGGTACACCTGGTATACCGCAGCCAGTGAGGTCACTTCAGCGTTTTGTCGACATGCCCACAGAACGACAAGTCAAACACATTCCCCCCGACCGCCACCCGCGGCACACCACGAAGGCCCGGATCCTCAAGAGGATCCGGGCCTTCGCTTTCAGTAGCGGGGACAGGATTTGAACCTGCGACCTCTGGGTTATGAGCCCAGCGAGCTACCGAGCTGCTCCACCCCGCGCCGTTGTGTCGCAACCGTATCACGGCGCGGGGGTGGGCATTTGATCAGCCGCTGGGACTGCTGCTCGGCTTCGGAGTGCCGCTCGGACTCGGACTGCTGCTGGGCTTCGCCGTGCCGCTGGTCTTCTTGTCCGCCGCGCTCTGCGCGTCCTCGGCCCGCTGCAGCGCGTCCTCCAGATCCTTCTGCGCCCTGCCGTACGCCTCCCAGTCGCCCTTCTTCAGGGCTGCCTGGCCGGCGTCGAAGGCCTTCTGGGCGTCGTCCAGGGCCTGTTGGACCGTCGGGTTGCTGGACGTCGGCGGTGGGTTGGTGGTCGTCCCGCCGTCGTCCTCCGGTGGCTCGGTGGACGTGTCCGTCGTGCCGAACACCTTGTTGAGGGCCTCGTCGAGGGTGTCCTCGAAGGCGGTGTTGCCGCCGTAGGTCACCAACACCTTGCGCAACAGTGGGTACTTGAGCCCGCCACCGCGGACGTAGACCGGCTCGACGTACAACAGGCCCCCGTCGAGCGGCACCGTCAGGAGGTTGCCGTACTCGACATTGGAATCGCCTCTGTTGAGGAGGCTGATCGTCTCGGCGATGTCCTGTTCGGAGTTGAACTGGCTCTGCACCTGTTTGGGCCCGTTGACCGTGGTGTTGGTCGGCAGTTTCAGGATTCTGATCTTGCCGTAGTCACTGGTGCCCGCCTCGGCGTCGACCGACATGAACGCGGCCAGGTTGTCCCGCCCGTTGGGCGTGAACGTCGTCGTCAGCGAGAACGCCTGTGACGCCTGGTCCGGCATCTTCATGCTGAGGTAGTACGGCGGCACCGCGTCGCCCGACTTGTTGGTCGGGTCGTCCGGCACCTGCCACACCTCGCTGCCGCTGAGGAAGGTGTCCGCGTCCTCGACGTGGTAGCGCGCCAGCAGTTCGCGCTGGACCTTGAACAGGTCCTGCGGGTACCGCAGATGGGCCATCAGGTGGGTGGAGATGTCCTTCTTCGGCTCCACCGTGCCCGGGAACGCCTTCATCCAGGTCTTGAGGACCGGGTCCTCGGTGTCCCACTGGTAGAGCTTGACCTGGCCGGTGTACGCGTCGACGGTCGCCTTCACCGAGTTGCGGATGTAGTTGACCTGGTTCTGCTGGGCCACCACCGCGCGCGAGTTGTTGGTCGCGGTCAGCGAGTCGGCCGTCGTGTCGCCGAGGGTCGTACGCGAGGAGTAGGGGTAGCCGTTGGTCGTCGTGTAGGCGTCGACGATCCACTGGATCCTGCCCTGCACCACCGCCGGGTAGGCGTCGCCGTCGATGGTGAGCCAGGGGGCCACCGCCTCGACGCGCTGCTTGGGCGTGCGGTTGTACAGGATCCGCGAGCCGTCGCCGATCGCTCCGGAGTAGAGGATCTGCGGCTCGCTGAACGCCACCGCGTACGCGGCCCGGTTGACCGGGTTGGAGAGGTTGACCCCGCTCTTGCCCTCGTAGCTGTAGGTCTTCTCACCGGAGTCGTCGGAGTAGTCGATCTCCTTCTGGGGACCGCCGACGATCGAGTACTCGGTGGTCTTCTCGCCGTAGTAGACCCGCTGCTGGTACGTCCCGAGGTCACCCTGCGAGGGCAGGTTGGACTCGGTGAAGACCGGGCGGCCCTCGGCGTCGGCCTCGGTGCCCTTCGCGGCGACCACGCCGTAGCCGTGGGTGTAGCGGAAGTGGTCGTTGATCCAGTTGTTCTTCGGGATGCCCGCGAGGTTCAGCTCCCGCAGACCGATGACCGTGTCCTGGTCGGCGCCGTCCTTGCTGTAGCGGTCGACGTCCAGGTTGGTCGGGAAGGCGTAGTAGTTACGCATCTGCTGGAGCTGCTGGAAGGTCGGCGAGACGATGTTGGGATCCATGACACGGATGCTGGCCGCGTCGGCGACGTCGTCGCGCAGCTTGGTCTTGTCCGTGGTGGTCGCCTTGCCGTCGTACTCGGTGACCTGGGTGTCGTTGATGCCGTACGCCTCACGCGTCGCCTTGAGGTTCTTCGTGACGTACGGCGCTTCCTTGGCCTGCTCGTTCGGCTGGACCTGGAACTTCTGGACGATCGCCGGGTACAGCCCGCCGATGAGGATCGCCGAGAGCACCATCAGACCGAAGCCGATCACCGGCAGCTGCCAGGTGCGCCGCCACAGGGTCGCGAAGAACAGCAGCGCGCAGATGACGGCGATGCAGAACAGGATCGTCTTGGCCGGCAGATAGGCGTTGGCGTCGACGTACCTGAGGCCCGTCCAGCTGTCCGTCGCCTTGAAGTCGCTGGACTTGACCGCGAGGCCGTACCGGTCGAGCCAGTACGCGACGGCCTTCAGCGCGACGAAGACGCCGAGCAGCACCGACAGATGCCCCGTCGCGGCGGCCGTGGCCCGCGCACCCGGCGAGGTGACCCTCAGGCCGCCGTACAGGTAGTGCGTGAGCGCGGCGGCGATCACCGAGAGGATCGCGGCCGCGAAGCCGAAGCCGAGCAGGAAGCGGTACCAGGGCAGGTCGAAGGTGTAGAAGGAGATGTCGAGGTGGAACTGCGGGTCCTTCTTGCCGAAGGAGACGCCGTTGACCCACATCAGCCAGGTCCGCCACTGGCTCGACGCCGAGGCTCCGGCGATCAGGCCCACCAGCGAGGTGATCCCGAGCAGCAGCCACCTCTTGTACGGCGCGATGCCCATGCGGTAGCGGTCGAGGTTCTGCTGCTCCATCGACATGGCGCTCAGCGGCGGGCGCAGCCGATGAGCGAGCCAGATGTTGACGCCGACGGCCAGCGCCATCAGCAGGCCGAAGACGAAGAACAGCCCGATCTTGGTCCACAGGGTGGTGGTGAACACGGACGAGTAGTTCACCGAGCGGTACCAGAGCCAGTCCGTCCAGAACCCCGCGAACATGGTGAACGCCATGCCGAGAACGGCCAGCACGCCCAGTGTCATGAGCAGGGTGCGGACGCGCCGGGAGGGGCGGCCCACTCTGATCCGTGGCCCCGTCGGGCCTCCGCCGCGGTCCGGCATCTGGAAAGCCAAGGTGCGCACCTCGAAGTCGCTGTCGATCCGTCAGGCCCCCGGTTTCGCGGGCCTCCGTGGCCCCCCGTGATCGCGGGCCCACACCTATGCAACTTACTCACCGTTTACTCGGTTCCCGATATCGGTGACTAACGAGGCAGGATTGTGACCATGTCCAACACTCCCATGGCGGCCAGCCCGCTCACCCGGGCCGTTCTCGAGATCGACGAGTACGCCTCCGGCCTCGGCTGGGACCAGCCCGCCCGCCTCTTCGCCCTCGTAGACACCGCACGGCTGCGCGTCCAGGAACCCGCTCTCGCGAGCCAGCTCGGTCTGGAGGACGAGCAGGCGTCCGCGGGCCTCACCCCGATCGAGCAGGACGAGGTGCCGGCGGACAAGCCACTCGACGAGTTCCTCGGCACCATCGCCTGGCCGGACGCGGTGGTGGGCTGCGCGCTCACCGTGGAGCGCCTGATGCTGCCGCCGTCCGCCGAGGCGTCCGTCCCGCAGGGGCTGAGCGAGGGCAGGCTGGCGAAGTGGGTCGCCGAGCACCCGGACCGTCAGGAGGTCAGGATGACGGTGGCGGTGCTGCGCGACGGCACCCGCGAGTCGGCCCTGCGCCTGCGCGAGAAGGACTCCCCGACGGATGTCCTCACGGGCCGCGATCTGGTGCCGGGCCTGGCGGAGGCCCTGTCGGCGACGTTCGAGGAGTAGCCCGAAGCTCGAGAGTTAGCTCTTCGTGCACTTCGGCAGGTCGGACGTCTTGCCCTCGCGGATGTCCTTGAGCGCGCCGAGGGCGTCCTGGATGGTGTTCACCTTCACGAGGGTGAGCCCGCCGGGGGTGTCCTCGGCGGCGGCCGCGCAGTTGTCGGCGGGCGTCAGGAAGTACTGCGCGCCCTTGTCGCGCGCGCCGACCGTCTTCATCTCGATGCCGCCGATCGGACCGACCTTGCCGTCGTCGTCGATCGTCCCGGTGCCCGCGACGAACTTCCCGCCGGTCAGACTGCCCGGGGTGAGCTTGTCGTAGATGCCGAGCGCGAACATGAGGCCGGCGCTCGGCCCGCCCACGTCGGCGAGCTTGATGTCGATGGTGAACGGGAAGGTGTGGTCGGTCCCGGCCGCGATCCCCACGATGGCGCGCTTCTCGCCCTCGTCGTCCGAGGCCTTGGTCGTGATCGTGACGTCCTCGGTCTTCGTCGCCGTCTTCTGCGCCTTCTCGGCGGCGGCCTGCTCCTTGGCGGGCACGATCGTGAAGACGACCTTCTCGCCGGGCTGGTGCTTGGTCACCAGCTTGGCGACGTCCTCCGGCGCCTTCACGGCCGTACCGTCCACGGCCTTGATGACGTCACCGGCGTGCAGCCTGCCCTCGGCCGGGGAGTCCTTGACGACGGTCGAGACGATCACCCAGGACTGCACGGGGACGTCCAGCTGCTTCAGGGCCGCGACCTTGGCGCTCTCCTGGGACTGGCTGAACTCCTCGGCGTTCTCCTGGGTCGACTGCTCCTCGGTCTGGCCGTCCGGGTAGAGGGTGTCGTGCGGCACGACCTTGTTGTCGTGCGAGAGCCAGCCGTAGACGGCCTCGACGAGGTTCATCTTGTAGTCGGCGCTCGTGACCCGGACGGTCGTCATGTTGAGGTGACCGGTCGTCGGATAGGTCTTGCGTCCGGAGATCTGGAGCACCGGCTCACCGCCGTGGTCCCCGAGCGTGTTCACCGTGGGACCGGGCGACATCTCGGAGTAGGGCGTCTCGATGAGCACTCCGGCGCACAGGATGGCGATCAGCATCAGAGTGGAGGCGAGCATCGTCGCGGTGCGGCGTGGCATGGAACGACAGTACGGGACGCTCCTGTCAGTCCATCGTCAGGGCGCCCCGTCACCCCGTCGCACGGGATCACACGCCGGAGTGCGACTTCTCCATGGCGGCGCGGAAACGGGCGTACCCGTCGAGTTCGGGGCCGTCGCTGCGCACTCTGCGGGTCCGGGTGGCCCAGCTGCCCCACAGACCGGCGGCTACGGCTGCCACAAACGGAATCAACAACCAGACGAGCGCGCCCATGCCGACCTCCCGACCCCAATCTGAGCAACTCTGCGCAACCGCGAGAACTGACGGATCAGCAGATTAACCATCCGCACTGACAACGCTCATGGCAGGGGGGCGGTTACGCAACCGGAAGCAGGTCAGCAGGCGCCGACCCACTCCTCCGTACCGTCGGAGAACCTCTGGTGCTTCCAGATGGGCACCTCGTGCTTGAGGTCGTCGATCAGCTTGCGACAGGCCTCGAACGCCTCGCCCCGGTGCGGACACGACACGGCGACGACGACGGCGAGATCCCCGACGGCCAGCTCCCCGACCCGGTGCACCGCGGCGAGCGCCCGCACCGGATACTCCGCGACGACCTTCTCGGCGACCCGCCGCATCTCGGCTTCGGCACTGGGGTGGCACGAATACCCGAGCGCGTCGACATCGGCACCCCCGTCGTGATTCCGCACGGTCCCCACGAACAACGCGGTCCCCCCGGCGGAGTCGTCCCCGACGGCCCGGAAGACCTCGTCGAGCGAGAGCGCGGTCTCACGAATACCGATGAGCTTGATCGGCTCATCGGCGGCCAGCTCACCGGGATGCTCGTTCGTAGATGCCATGACTCCATCGTGCCGCACGGCTCTGACATCCAGGAACCACCCAGGTCAGATCCTCCGACGCGCCTTACGAGCCCGCCGTACAACAGCGGCCGCACCCAACAGAGCCACCGTCGCGCCGGCCGCACCCGCCGCCGTCGCGTCCTTGCGCCCCAGCCGCCGCCCGGCCACCGTGTGCCGCCCGGCGACCTCCTCCAGGAGCTCCGCGAGAACCTCCTCATTGGTCCACTGCGGCCGCCACCCCGCGTCGTGCAACCGGCTCCCGCTCACCACCCACGGATACATCGTGTACGCCAGATCCCCCGCCGGAGACGGCGTCAGCCCGATCCGGTGCAGCCGGGCCGCCGCCCCCAGCGCGACCGCCGACGGCAGCTCCATCCGCCGGATCCCGGAGAGCTCCTCGACCTCCTCCTGCTCCAGCCACCCGTCACACCCGACGGCCAGCTCCCCCTCGACCTTCTCCAGCACCGCGTACTCGAGAGCACTGCACAGGTCTTCGACGTGACAGAACTGCCACGCGGGCCGCGACCCGGCCACGACCAACAGCCGCGGCGACTCGAAGTACCTGGTCAGAGCGGTGTCGGTGTCACCGCCCACCAGCACGGCGGGCCGGACGACGGTCACATTGAGCCCGGGATGCGCCCGGGGCGCGCGCCGGGCCAGCCGCTCGATCTCCAGCAGGTCCCCGACCCCGGTCGCCTCCGCGGTCGCCCGCAGCTCGGCGTCCTCGGACAGGGGCAGCTCGTTGTCGGGAAGGGCGCCGTAGACCATCGCGGAGGTGCAGAGCACGACCCGGTGGACACCGGCCGCCGCGGCCGCGGTCAGCACGGTCTGCGTCCCGCGCACGTTGTACGCCGTACGCGCCGCGGAATCGGTCTCCAGGTCGAGGTCGAGCGCGAGGTGCACCACGACGTCGGCGCCCCGCAGCTTGTCCGCGATGGCCGGATCCCGCACGTCCAGGATGTGCCACTGCGCCTCGGCGCACTCACCGCGGCGCTCGTCCAGCGCCACGACCTGCTTGATCTCTTCGGAGGCGGCGAGCCGCTCGGTGAGCAGCGCGCCGATGCCGGACGCGGCACCGGTGACCGCGACGACTGGCCCGCGCGCGACGGGATTGGTTGACTGGTTTCGCGCTGCGCGAACCTGCGGATCAGGGGAACTCACCGGGCGTCTCCAGCGGTTGTCTTCAGTAGGAACGCGAGTGACGCGTACGTACCAGGTGGCATCCATCCTGCCGCAGGCCGAGAGTCGGCGGAGCACCGAGGCCCTAACCGCCCGCGGTGTCTACGCTGGGTGGTGTTATCGGGCAGCCGCGCCGCCGGAGGCAACCGGCGGCCTTACCAGCCGAGGAATCCCGTGAGTGACACCCCATTCGGATTCGGCCTTCCGCCGGAGGAGCCGGACGACGGCGACGAGGGCAAGAAGAAGGACCAGCAGAGCGGTGGTGGTCAGGGCCCGGCCAACCCGTTCGGTTTTGGCGGGCTGCCCGGCGCCGGAGGCTTCGGCGCCCCTGGTGCCGACAATCCGCTCGCAGCCATGTTCGGTTCGTTGAACCCCACCGACCTGGGCGCCGCCTTCCAGCAGCTGGGCCAGATGCTCTCGTACGAGGGCGGCCCGGTGAACTGGGACATGGCCAAGCAGATCGCCCGCCAGACGGTCTCCCAGGGCACCCCGGACGGCACCAAGGACGCGAGCGTCGGCCCCGCCGAGCGCACCGCGGTCCAGGAGGCCGTACGCCTGGCGGACCTGTGGCTCGACGACGCCACGTCCCTGCCGTCCGGTGCGGGCTCCGCGGTGGCGTGGTCCCGCGCGGAGTGGGTCGAGGCGACCCTGCCCGCGTGGAAGGAGCTCGTGGACCCGGTCGCCGAGCGCGTCGGCAACGCCATGGGCGACGTCCTGCCGGAGGAGATGCAGGCCATGGCGGGCCCGCTGATCGGCATGATGCGCTCGATGGGCGGCGCCATGTTCGGCACCCAGATCGGGCAGGCCGTCGGCATGCTCGCGGGCGAGGTCGTCGGCTCCTCCGACATCGGCCTGCCCCTGGGCCCGGCCGGCAAGGCCGCGCTGCTGCCGGTGAACATCGAGGCGTTCGGCAAGGACCTCGGCGTGTCGAAGGAGGAGGTGCGGCTGTATCTCGCCCTGCGCGAGGCCGCCCACCAGCGCCTCTTCGCCCACGTCCCGTGGCTGCGCTCGCACCTGTTCGGCGCGGTCGAGGGGTACGCCCGCGGGATCAAGGTCGACACCGCCAAGCTGGAGGACGTGGTCGGCCAGTTCGACCCGCAGAACCCCGAGCAGCTCCAGGAGGCCCTCCAGCAGGGCATGTTCCAGCCGGAGGACACACCCGAGCAGAAGGCGGCCCTGGCCCGTCTGGAGACCGCTCTGGCGCTCGTGGAGGGCTGGGTGGACGCGGTGGTCCACGCGGCCGCGAAGCCGCGTCTGACGTCCGCCGACGCGCTGCGCGAGACCCTGCGCCGCCGCCGCGCCTCGGGCGGCCCGGCGGAGCAGACCTTCGCCACGCTGATCGGCCTGGAGCTGCGCCCGCGCCGCCTGCGCGACGCCTCCCGCCTGTGGGCCTCGCTCACGGACGCGCGCGGTGTCGACGGCCGGGACGGCCTGTGGGCCCACCCGGACATGCTGCCGACCGCCTCCGACCTGGACGACCCGGACGGCTTCGTGCACCGCGAGCAGCTGGACTTCTCCGAGCTGGACAAGCTCCTGGGCGAGGCGGCGGACGGCTCCGCCGACAAACCGAACCTGAAGAAGGACGACGACACCGAGTGAGCCTCCACGACGATGCGTCCCTGGTCCTGAAGCGGTACGACGACCAGGGAGAACTTCGCCGGACCTACCTGGACCACCTCGCCGCCCACCCGGACGGCGTGTGGAAGTCCTGCAAGGAGGGACACATCACCGCAAGCGCTCTGATCGTCGCCCCCGAGCGCGGACAGGTGCTGCTGACTCTCCACAAGAAGCTGGGCATGTGGTTGCAGACGGGAGGTCACTGCGAGCCGAGTGACGACACCCTGTCAGCGGCCGCCCTGCGCGAGGCGACGGAGGAGTCGGGCATCACCGGACTGCGACTGCTGGACGGGCCGGTACGCCTGGATCGCCATCACACTCCGTGTGCCTGGCATCTCGACGTGCAGTACGCGGCACTCGCGCCCCCCGGGGCCGTCGAGGCCATCAGCGACGAGTCCCTGGACCTGCGCTGGTTCGCCTACGACGAGGTCTTCGAAGTGACCGACGAGTCCGTGGTGAGACTTCTGCAGGCAACTCTCACACGGCTCTGAACGCGCGCAAGGGGTGACCTCTCGGTGAGGTCACCCCTTACCCGTACCGCCGTCAGCTGTTGCTGCCCCCGAGCGAGTTGCCCCGCATGCCGAACTGGCCGAGGACCCCGCCGTTGCGCAGGCCCTGCGGCGGCAGGAGTTCGCTCGGCTGGACCAGGACGTGGCCGGTGCCGGAGAAGTGCATCTCCCAGCCCTCGCCCGTGGTGCCCCGGCGACGCCACACACCGGAGGTGGAGGTCGGCGCCTGGAGCTGTGTGCGCAGGGAAGTCGACCAGGCGATGACCGCGTCGGAGTCGACGCAGACGTTCTTGTCCGGGCTCACCTCCAGCGACAGCGGCTCGCCGGAGGTCATGAGGACGACCTGCCCGGCGCCGGACAGCTCCAGGTTGTAGGCGCCCGCGGAGGCCACCTCGACGGCGCTGTCCACGGCGACGATCCCGACGCCGAGCGAGCCGTCGAAGGCGAGCACATAGGAGCTGTCGACGGTGATGCCGCTGCCGACCTCCATGATGTGCAGGTGCTGGGCCAGGTTGGCCAGGTAGACGATGCCGTTGCCCTTGCAGCGCATGAGTTCGAGGCGCTCGCCGGTCATCCGCTCGGCGTTGCGCCAGCTGCGGTTGCGGTACTGGCTGTCGAACTCCACCTGGCCCTCGAAGGCCACCATGGCGCCCTGCCGGGCGAGCACCGGGCTGCTGCCCTGGGTGACGTCCGTCTTCAGCAGCTGCGGGTTCTGGAGGGTGTAGCGGCCGGTGGACTCCACCGGGACGTGCGCGAAGAGTGTGCTGTGCATGATGTGCGGTGCTCCCCTCAGCCCCGGATCTTGAATCGGTCGCCGGTGTCCTCGCTGGGCTGGACGACCACGAAGCCCTGTCCCTTGAAGCCGATCTGGAAGGCCTCGCCGCTGCCCCGGCCGATCAGCGCGGACGCCTTGATGGTGCGGCGGGCCTTCATCTCCAGGCCGGTGGTCCAGGCGACGAGCGCGTCCGGGTCGACGTACGTCTCGCGTTCGGCGCAGTCCAGGGCCATCGGGATACCGCGGCTGACCAGCGCGACCCAGCCGGTGCCCTTGATGACGAGGTTGGTCAGGCCCGAGCCGGACAGCTTGGCGAGCCCCTTGACCGGCTCGATGGCCAGCTCCAGGGAGGCGTCACAGGCCAGCAGGGTGGCGCCGTTGACCGACAGCGCCTCGCCGTTGAGATGCAGGACGAGGATGTCGCCGCCGTAGTCGGCGAGGTAGAGGTCGCCGTCGCCGCGGCACAGCATCAGCCGGCCGCCTTCACCGCTGACCATCTCCTCCGCCGACCGGCGCAGGCTCGCGGGCGCCCCGTCGAACTGCACATAGCCGTCGTAGGCGATCATCGAGCCGGCCTTGGCGATCAGGTCGTGGCCGGTGACCATCGTGACCTTGAGCGTCTTGGAGCTGTGCACACTCATGCGCACGCCGGTCGAGACGGCGCGGTGGGCACTCAGAGTCTGGGAGTCCATGGCCTCACACCTCGAAGGGCTGTACGACGACGAAGTTGCCGGGGGCGCCGCGGAACTGGAGGTTCACGGCCTCGGTGGTCTGCCGGGCGTACCCGGAGCGACGCAGCCTGAGCGAGGTCGTGGTGACCGCCTGCGCTCCCGCGGACCAGGCGATGACGGCGTTGCCGTCGACGAAGGTGGCCGGGCCGACGGGGATCACGACGGGCACGCCGCGGGTCTTGACGACGACCGCGCCGGTGCCGGAGAAGAGCATGCTGAAGAAGCCGCCGCCGGGCAGTCCCGCGCCCTCGATGCGGCGGACCTCGGTCTCCAGGGTCTCGTCGAAGGCGAGCACGCCCTGGGCGCTGGTGTAGAGCTGCTCGCCCTGGAGGCGGATCACGAAGACCCGGCTGGCCTCGTCGGCGAGGAACACCTCGCCGTTGCCGGTGCAGCGCATCAGGGACATGCCCTGGCCGGTGAGCGCGCCGGTGAGCTTGCCGAGCAGCCCCGAGCCCTTGTGGGCGAAGTCGATGTCGCCCTGGTAGGCGACCATGCTGCCCTGCTTGGCGAGGATCGGCGTGTCCTTGGTGAGGGTGGCCCGCACCAGGTTGGCGTTCTGCTCGGTCCAGCGGTCGCCGACGGGCGCCTCCGCGTACTTCGTCAGCACCACCCGGACGTTCGCCTCCGGCGGCACGGGCGCGAGCTGCGTACCGCCGAAGGGCTGCGCCTGACCGGGGAAGGCCCCGGGAGCGCCGGGCGGGGCGAACTGGCCGGCGGAGGCTCCGGGGGGTGCGAACTGGCCCGGGGGCAGGGTCTGGCCGGGTGGCGCGTACTGGCCGGGGGGCAGGGACTGGCCGGGGGGCAGGGACTGGCCGGGCGGCTGGGTCCCGCCGGGGGGCTGAGTCTGGCCCGGGGGCGTGAACATCTGCGGGCTCGTCGGAGCGGGCTGGGCGGCGGGCGCCTGCGGCGGGGCGAACGCGGGGGCCGGGGCGGGCGCCTGCGGTGCCGGTGCTGCCGCGGGCGT